>DVHA01000074.1 GCA_018712425.1 Candidatus Faecivivens stercoravium
GGGGTTGGCGCGGCCGGCGCGGATGGTGTTGAAGTTTGAATTCAAGGCGGCAAGGGCCTTCTGCATCTTTTCTTCAGCTTTTTTGGTTTCGGGTTTCATGGTGTTTACCTCTCTTTCAGCCTTTCCAACAGTGGGAAAGGGTTTTTATCAGTATCAGTATGGTTAGATCCACCGCTCTGCCGGCGGCAGACGGGTTTATTCGGGCAGGACGAGGGTGCCGATCTCCTCCCCGCGGACAGCGCGGACGATGTTCTGGGGATCGGAAAGGTCGAAGACCAGCATCGGGAGGTGGTTATCCTTGCACATCGAGGCCGCCGTCGCGTCCATGACGCCGAGGCTCCGATTTAGGACCTCCGAGACGGTGAGGCGGGTGTATTTGACGGCGTCGGGGTATTTGTGGGGGTCCTTGTCGTAGACGCCGTCGACCATCGTCGCCTTGAAGACGACGTCGGCCCCGATTTCCGCCGCCCGCAGCGACGCCGCCGTGTCAGTCGAGAAGAAGGGGTTGCCGGTGCCGCAGCCGAAGACGACAACCCGCCCCTTTTCCAGATGCCGGACCGCCCGGTTGCGGATATAGGGCTCGGCAACCTGCTGCATCGAAATCGCGGTCTGCACCCGGACGTCGACCCCCAGGTGCTCCAGAGCGTCCGCGACCGCCAGCGCGTTCATCGCGGTGCCCAGCATCCCGATATGGTCGGCGCGGGTGCGGTCCATTGAGCCGCTGGAGCGGCCCCGCCAGAAGTTGCCGCCGCCGACGACGATAGCGATCTGCGCACCGAGGGCGGCCGCGTCCCGGACCGCCTCGCAGATGGGGTTGATGACGTCGTAGTTCAGGCCGAACTTCTGGTCCCCGGCGAGCGCCTCACCGGAAAGTTTTAACAGGATGCGATGATACTTGATGTCCATCCAGATTCCCCTCTCTTCAGGTACTTTTCGTTAACCTATATTTTACATGAATTTCCGCCCCTTGTAAAGGGGCAGAATGTAAATATTCCGGTTTAAGTTTTAAAGCAGGCGGATCAGGGGGAAAATTTGCGCGGAAACCTTTTATAGCCGCGTCACTTAATATCCTGCCGGACGGCCGCCTTCCGTTTTTTGCAGAGAATCGGCAAAGAGGGTTGACCTTTCCTTATATATGCGGTAAAATATAGCCATATCCGTATCCATACGATCCGTTGTCCTGGAAAGGAGGACATAAGATGATGAAGATATCCCCTTCCCTTTTAGCCGCGGATTTTGCCCGGCTGGACCGGGAAATCGCAAAAATAGAAGCAGGCGGCGCCGACTGGCTCCACCTCGACGTCATGGACGGGGTGTTTGTCCCGAATATCTCTTTCGGCCTGCCGGTGATCCAGTCGCTGCGGCCGGTCAGCAGGCTGACCTTTGACGTCCACCTGATGATCCAAAATCCGATCCGGTATGTGGAGGCCTTCCAAAAGGCCGGGGCCGATTACCTGACCTTCCATCTGGAGAGCGAGGGCGACCCGGGGAAAACCATCGAGGCGATCCACAGGGCCGGGATGAAAGCCGGGATATCCATCAAGCCGGGGACGCCGGTGGAAAGGCTGCTGCCCTATCTGCCGGGGCTGGAACTGGTGCTGATTATGAGCGTCGAGCCGGGGTTCGGCGGGCAGAAGTTTATGCCGGAGAGTCTGGAAAAAATCGCGGCGGTCCGGGCGGCGGCGCCGGATATCCATATCAGCGTCGACGGCGGCATCAACGGCGAAACCGGCGCCCTTTGCAGGAAAGCCGGAGCGGACGTGCTGGTCGCCGGGAGCTACGTCTTCGGGGCGGAAAATCCGGCCGCGGCCATTGCGCGGTTGAAGGGGGCAGAGGATGGGACGCAGGATTAAACATTACTCATCCGGCTACCAGATTAAACGGAAAAAGCAGAAGCGGCTGCTGAGCGGCGTCCTGTTTGCGCTGCTGCTGGTCATCCTGGTGTTTGTCGGGTATATCGGGGCAAAAGCGGTGAGTGAACTGTCCGCCCCTTCGGAAGGGGACCTTTCCGGTGTGTCCGATACCCTGTCGCTGCCGGATGAGCCGGCTTCCGGGGAAAGCGAACCATCAGCGGCAAGCCCGGAAAGCGGGTCCAGCGCGCCGGAAAGTACGGCATCGGAAGAAGATTCCAGCAGTGAAGTTGAATCCCTTTACAGTGAGTACGGCGTCCCGCTGGCGACGTTTGCGCCTGTAAAGGAAGACCTCTTTACACTATATGGCGAACCGCTGGCCACCTACTCCCCCCTGCCAGATGTCCCGGCACCGGCGGATGAGGAGGAGCTGAAGGCGGTGACGATGCCGCTGGAGACGGCGCTGTCGCTGGAATCCGCGCGGACCTTCCTGGAATCGCTGGACAGTACCCTTTATAACGCGGTGGTCGTCCCGGTCAAAGACAGCGACGGCATCCTCTATTATAACACCGGTGTCAGCCTGGCCTATACCTGCGGGGCGGTATCCGGCAACCGGATTGATATTGAAGGGCTGGTAGCACTGATTGAGAGCTACGGCTTTAAGCCGGCCGCGTCAATCTACTCCCTCCATGACCACACCGCTTCCCACGCCCGGTACGGTACCTCTTACCTCTGGACCGACGACGGGGTGACCACCTGGCTGGACGCGAAACCGGTCAACGGCGGCGAGCCCTGGCTGAACCCCTATGCCGACGAGACAATCGACTACCTGAGCGCGATTGCGGCCGAACTGGACGGGCTGGGGTTTGTCGACCTGGTGGTCTACGGCAACCAGTACCCCGACTCGACCCTCCAGCAGAAGATGGGGCTCGGGGAGACCGGCGGGGTTTCCAAGGCAGACCAGCTGCAGGCGGTCTTACAGGCGATGCAGAACGCGGCTTCCGGGCTGCGGGTGATTCCCGCCTATCAGGGGGCCTGCTACACCGAAGGGGTGAACAGCCAGGTGTACACGGTGAGCCCGAACGCCTTTACCTTTGCCCCCAGCGCACCGATTGTCGGGAGCGACCTTTCCATCCTCGACCAGGTGACGGCGGAGGTTTCGACAGTCGTGCCGGTGATTGATTCGGCGGACCTGATCCCTTCCCTCTCGGAACGGGGGATCACTTCTTATATTGTGACGGGCTGAGGCCCGCCCAGGCCGGTTTTTACCGGCCTTTTTTTATTGCCCGGGGAATTGCTCCCCGGGCTTTTTTTCGTGCAGCGGATTCTTTTGAGGGGACGGGCGGAAAATGCAGCAAATTGGTTGCAATCTTTCAAGTACTCTTGTATAATTAAAAGTATAATTAAAAGTGAGGCAAAGTGTTAAATCGCTGAAAAATCCGGTTAAACGGGAGATTTTTTGTTTTCTTATCGGTGAAAGCAGACTGGTAAAATGAATATTTAACCAGTACATACTGCATAATTTGACTATGCGGGCGCCAAAGCCCGGCTAGCCATAACCTCCTTCCATTCCCAGACTTTCCCCTGTATGGCACTTTCTATTTCCGCACATACTAAATGTGCGGGGTTAGGAGGTGCCTATGTACAAAGGAAAGGTCAGCATCGCGGGAATGGATACATCTTCCCTCCCGGTGATGCAGGAAAGCGAGAAAGTGCGTCTGCTCTGCCAGATGCGGGACGGGAACCCCGACGAGAAGAAAAAGGCCCGGACGGCGCTCATCAACGGCAACCTGCGGTTGGTGCTCAGCGTCATCCAGCGTTTTTCCGGGCGGGGCGAGAGTATGGACGACCTGTTCCAGGTCGGCTGCATCGGGCTCATCAAAGCGATTGACCACTTCGATCTCAGCCAGGAAGTCCGGTTTTCCACCTACGCCGTACCGATGATCATTGGGGAGGTACGGCGGTTTTTGCGGGACTATGCGCCGGTAAGGGTCAGCCGCTCGCTCAAGGATCTCGCCTACCAGGCGATGCAGGCGAAAGAGCAGCTGACGGCAAGCCTCGGGCGGGAACCAACGATCCTGGAGATTGCAAAACAGGTAGGACAGTCGAAAAGCGACGTTGTGCTGGCGCTCGAGTCGATTGTCGACCCCGTTTCCCTCTATGAACCGGTCTATTCCGACGGCGGCGAGCCGATCTGTGTGATGGACCAGATCGCGGGCGGGAGCACCGACGGCGACTGGATCGATGAAATGGCGATCCGGGACGCGCTGGAAGAGCTGTCCGACCGCGAAAAGCGAATTATCGGGCTCCGCTTTTTCGAGGGGAAAACCCAGATGGAAGTTTCCAGCGAGATCGGGATCTCCCAGGCCCAGGTCTCCAGGCTGGAAAAAGGGGCGCTGCAGAAGGTGCAGCTGGCCCTCCACGACTAAACGACATAGGAACAGGAAAAGCGTGCTCCTTTTGGGGCACGCTTTTTGCTGGGTAAAGAGTTTTTTAGATTATTTTTTGGGTGCTGCGCACGCTTCGTTATCAGTGGCAAAGCTGTGGGCAGCTTCGGAGGTACGGAAGGCGGGCGCCTGGGAAGGGGCTCTGCCCCTTCCAGTCCCGCAAACCCTTTAAAAAGGGTTTGATCCTAAACTTCTAATCGTCGCCCGTTGTTCTGTAATTTTAGCGCCAGCGCCGATTCTTACGTAATCCGAATAATGACTTAAAATTCATCCCGGTGGCTCTCGAAAAACTGGCGGTAGACCTGCACCGTCTCCAGTTCGGTCCATTTGACGGGGGCGGGCGGCGTCCGGTCGAGGTCGTACACCTTTGCCCCTTTCAGCGCCAGCAGCAGCGGCGAATGGGTCGATAGGATAAACTGGCAGTGGAAAAAGCGGACCGAGTCCTCGATAAACTGGGCAAGCTTCAACTGGTTGGCGGGAGAGAGGCTGTTCTCCGGTTCGTCCAGCAGGTAGAGGGCGTCCTCCCCGATCGCGTGGGTGAAGTACTCGAAGGCGCTTTCGCCGTTGGAGCCGTTGCGGACGTTTCCCATCAGCTGGTCCTTGACGTAACGGGAACCGGTGCTGCGGTAGGCGAGGGCCTGCTTTTTGATCTGGTCATAATCGTCCATCGTGCGCATCCGGAACTTCCCGCCGCCGTATTTGATCGAGAGGAACTCCTGGAGGAGGTCTTCCCGCTTCCGGTCGATCCCTTCATTGAGCGTCCGGATATTGAGGAGATAGTCGAAGACGTCGTCGCTGGTGATGATGAACGCCTTCCCTGCCCAGTCGGCGGTAAAGGAGGCCTGGCAGAGGGCGAGGTAGTCCTTCCAGAAGCTGGAATGGTTGTAGGGGGCGGTCCGTTCAGCCCCCGCCAGGTCGGCGAGGATGTTTAAGAGGGTCGTTTTGCCGCTCCCGTTGCCGCCGCAGAAGATGGTCACCGGCTCGAAGGTGAGGGTGGTGAGCTTCTTTCCCGGGAAAATCTGGAAGGGGTAAAAGTTTGAGTAGCAGGTCCGCTTCAGCTCCTCCTTCGACCAGAAAAAATTGCTTTCCGCGCTCCCGCCGGGGAGGGCCAGCTGCCGCAGGTAGAGCATCAGATGTCGAAGTACTTGTGGATGGCGGCGGCGATGCCGTCCTCATCGTTACTGAGGGTGACGACGTCGGCGGCCCCTTTGACCGGGTCCTTGGCGTTGGCCATCGCAATGCCGAGGCCGGCGTACTCGATCATCGGGATGTCGTTGTAGCCGTCCCCGCAGGCGGCCAGCTCCTCCCGGGTAGCACCGGCGTACTCACAGAGCTTGGCGAGGGATTTGGCCTTGTCAATGTTACTGGGCATGATCTCCAAGAAATAGGACTCCGAACGGTAGACGCTGAGGTCCTCGAGAGCGGAGGCAATCTCCGGCTCGATCTTGCCCATATAGTCCCCGTCGCCGGTCATCAGGCATTTCGGCTCCTTTTCGGTGACGGCGCTGGCAAAATCCTCAACCCCCTTTAAGGGCAGCCCGTTGATTTTCGCTTCCAGCTGGATGTAGGGGTCGTCGGGGGTCTCGGTGACGACACAGCCGTCGACATAGGTCAGAACGCCGACGCCGTAATGATGGGCGAGCTTTTCGATGACCGGGATGACGTCGGGGTCGAGGGTCTTTTCATAGACGGTCTTGTTGTTTTTGAGGTCGATGACCTGGGCACCGTTGTACGAGAGGATGAACCCGCCGTATTTGTCCATCTCCAGTTCCCTGGCCAGCGGTTTGACACCGGCGCTCGGCCGCCCGGAGGCGAGTACAAGCCGCACGCCCTTTTCCTGGGCAGCCATCAGGGCTGCTTTGGTCTTGGGGGTGATCTGTTTCTGGGAGTTGGTCAGGGTCCCGTCGATGTCGAGGGCGAGGAGTTTGTAACGCATGGCAACTTTCTTCCTTCCTGCATAAACCTTTCAGAGATTGTCGAAAAACAAGTTTTTCGACAAATTACATCGCGCCTGCATGCCTCCCTACGGTCGACACTTGCCGCGATCAAGGTATTTTTGCCGCCGTACATGCCGCCGGAAAAAATGTGATTTAATTTTGGTGCGCATCGAAACGTCCATCTTCTATTTTTGCAGGACTTTTTCGATAAGCCGCCTTTGGTTTACGCGTTTTTTATTTTTATTATACGGAATCTTTTTTCCGCCGTCAATTCGACATTTGCCAGAAAGAGATTGCGAAAAAGGTCGAAAAATGGTATAATAAAAACAAGATTGCGCATGAATCCATGACGAAAAGAGGTTTCCGCAATGGAAGAAAAACCAGTTTGCTTCCCGCCGGTGAAAACGGTTACATCGAAGATTTTAATCCTCGGGAGCTTCCCTTCCCCGCTGTCGTTTGAAAGCGGGTTTTATTACGGGCACCCCCGCAACCGGTTCTGGCCGATGCTCGCCTCGCTGCTGGGGGAACCGGTACCGGGGACGGTGGAGGAGAAAAAGGCGCTGCTTATGAAAAGGGATATCGCGCTGTGGGATGTGCTGGACAGCTGCGAGATCAAAGGGGCGTCGGATGCGTCAATCCGCAACCCGGTGGTGCATCAGATCGCGCCGCTGCTGGAAGGGTCGGACATCCGGGCGGTCTTTTTTAACGGGGCCAAGGCGGCGGAACTTTTTAAGCGCTACAATCCCCCGCTTACGCTCCCTTCCTTTAAAATGCCCTCCACCAGCCCGGCAAACGCGGCGTGGAATATGGAGCGGCTGAAAGGGAGCTGGAAGATCATTCTTGACTTTTTGGAGGGATGAAGATGCTGGATGTGGTTTTCAATGAGGGCGCCAAGGGGCTATTGGAGATGGCTAAAAAAGGTTGGGGAGACGGCGGGCTGGTGGCGGCGTTTGACCTCCTGCTGGATTATGGAGACATTTCAGAACGATTTCCCAGCAAGGAACGGATAAAGTCCCTGCAGATGCTGCATTTAGACACGGAAACCATTCAAAGACGGGTTGCCGCAGCTGTGCAGGGATTGCAAACCATCCGAAGCGAAAAAGCAGTCCGTGTATGGCTGGCGCCGGACCGGCCAGGGGATCTCTGCGGCCTTTGCTGGCTGATGGAGGCTATAGACGGCCTGCCTGTAGCCGTACAGGTTGTTCCCCTTCCCCGCTGGGTGGAACAGGGAAAGGTGCTGGTGCATTATACAGGATGGTTTGAAGTGGAGCCGGAAAGGTGGAAACATTTCCTGCCTATGGCGCGGATGGTCGGAGCGATAAAAATGCAGCATTATATTTCCGTTTGGAGAAAACTAGCTCACGAGAATATGGACCTGCGGGTACTCATAAATGGGACCCTG
>DVHA01000075.1 GCA_018712425.1 Candidatus Faecivivens stercoravium
CGGGGGAAGGGGATAAGGGCCTACTTATCGGGCGTCATCCAGAACGAGAACGACGCGGCGGCGGTACTCCGGGACAAGTACCAGTCGGGGTTGCAGGACCCGATCATCGTCCAGTATATCGGCGACCTGGACACCAAACGGAAACAGCAGATTGAGAGGCGGTTTGCCGAGTTCGGCGGTTCCCGCACGGCGGGAAGGGTGATCCCCGTCCCCAGCGAGCTGACCGTTTCCCAGCTGGAAACCAAGCTGGTCAACAACCAGTTTTTTGAGCTGCAGGGGCTGTCCGAGCGGCAGATCGCCAACGCCTTCGGGGTCAAGAGCTTCCAGTTAAACGACCTGGAACGGTCGACCTATACAAACATCACCGAGCAGAACCGGGCGTTCTATTCGGACACGATGCAGGGGACGATCACCAGTTATGAGCAGGAGATGGACTGGGTACTCTTAAGCCAGACGGAGCGGGCGGAGGGGCTGTTTGTCCAGTTTAACGTCGACGCGATGTTGCGTTCCGACCCGGAGGCGCGGATGGACAGCTATGTCAAGGCGGTCAACAACTCGATCCGGACGATTGCCGAGGTGCGGGAGATGGAGGGGCTGCCCTTTATCCCTGGGACCGACCGGCTGATCCGCGGGAACGGGGCCGGCATCTGGCTTTCAGACCTCGGCAAGCAGTACGGGAAGACAGAGGAACCGAAAGGAGGAGAAGATGGAGAACAAGAGGTTTTGGAGCCGGCTGGGACAGGATGAGTTTTCCCTCTACGGGGAGATCGTCATGGATGCCGGCTGCAAGTGGTCGGATGACGACGTCGCCCCGGCGGACGTACGGGACGCGCTCGCCGCCGCCGGGGGACGGGATATCTTCCTCCGGGTGAATAGCCCCGGCGGGGACGTCTTTTCCGGCATTGCAATCTACAACCAGTTAAAGGCCTATCCCGGCCGGGTGACGGCGAAGGTCGAGGGGCTGGCGGCGTCGATTGCGAGCGTCATCGTCATGGCGGCGGACGAAATCCAGATGCCGGAAAACAGCTACCTGATGGTCCACCGGGCGTGGACCTACGCCTGCGGCAACGCCGAAGAGCTTTTAAACCAGGCGGCGGTGCTGGAACGGATCGACGGGAGCATGATGGACGCCTACCGGGAAAAGCTTAAAGACCCGTCGCTGGAAGACGAACTCCGGGCGGCGGTCGAGGCGGAGACCTGGATGGGCGCCAGAGAGGCGGCGCGGTTTTTTAACCTGACCGTCACCGGCGCTGAGGAAATCGCGGCGTCCGCGGGCTCCGCAGCGGCGCTCGCACGGTGTAAAGCCGTCCTGCCCGCCGGGATGCGGGAGGAAGACGAAAACGAGCCGCTGGCCGAGGAAATCCGGATGCGGCTCAAACTCATGGAAATGGAGGGATAAGATGGCAAGATTTGACAGCGCCAAACGGGTCATGTCCGGCAGCTGGGGGGAACTCTGGTTTGACGGTGACCTGGTCAGCGAGGTGTACAAATTCCAGGCGAAGGTGACCTACAACAAAAAGGACATCGGCCGAAACGGCGAGATGGGGATCGACACCAAGGTCACCAGCTACAAGGGGACCGGCTCGGTGGGAATGCACAAGGTAAACTCCCGGATGATCCACCTGATCGCCGAGAACATCCGCAACGGGCACGACGTCCGGTTTACCTTCATCGGGAAACTCTCTGACCCGGACGCCTACGGGTCCGAGCGGATCCGGTTTAAAAACGTCAGCCTGGACGAGCTGACGCTGATGGACTGGGAAAACGACCAGGCGGGGACGATCGAGTCCCCGTTCACCTTCACCGACTACGACGTCCTCGACACGGTGGACGCCTCTTACGAGTAAAAAGGGGGTAGAATATGGGTTTACCGAGCATTACAATCGCCTTCCAGACCACCGGCATCACCGCGATCCAGCGGTCGGAGAAGGGGACGGTCGCCTTAATCCTGCGGGATTCGGCGGGGCAGGGGAGCTATGATCTTTCGGATATCACCGAGATCCCGTCGGGGCTTTCGGCCGACAACACCGCCTGTATCCAGCGGGCGTTTTTAGGGTACCAGTACCCGCCGAAAAAGGTGCTGGTCCATGTGATGGGGACCGACGGCCAAATTACGGACGGGCTGGACTGGGCGGAAACACAGGAATTTGACTATCTCTGCGGGCCGCTGGATCTAAACAGCTCCGACGCGGCGTCGATCGCCAGCTGGGTGAAGTCCCAGCGGGAGAACGAAGACCGCAAGTTTAAGGCGGTGCTGCCGAACCAGGCGGCCGACCACGAGGGGGTTATCAACTTTACGACAACGGGCATCCAGACGGCGGACGACACCTTCACGACTGCCGAATTCTGTTCCCGCATCGCCGGCCTGATCGCCGGGACGCCGATGATTCTTTCCTGCACCTACGCCCCCCTCCCGGAGGTGGTCGACATCGACCGGCTGACCCGGTCGGAGGCAGACGAGGCGGTCGACGGCGGGGAGTTCATTCTCATCCACGACGGCGAAAAGGTCAAGGTCGGGCGCGGGGTCAACTCTTTCGTCACAACCGCCGAAGGGAAGGGCGACGCATTCAAAAAGATCAAGATCGTCGAGGCTATGGACATGATCCGCTTCGATATCCGCCGGACCGCTGAGGACAGCTACATCGGCAAGTACGCAAACTCTTACGACAACAAGTGCCTCCTCATTTCCGCCATCAAAGGCTACTTTGAGCAGCTGGAGCTGGACGGCATCCTGGAAGCCGGGGCTTCCGAAGTGGGCATCGACCTCGACGCCCAGCGGGTTTACCTCAAGTCGAAGGGAGTAGACGTCTCCGAGATGACCGATCAGGAGATCAAGGAGGCGGGGACGGACGACGAGGTCTTCCTCTACGCCAAAATCCAGATCCTCGACGCGATCGAGGACATCACCCTGAACATCACCATTTAACCGAAAGGAGAGCGAAACAGATGAGAAAAATTGAAGAACTGCGGGCCGCCCTCGCCGATCGCCGGAAGGAGGCGGAAAGCCTTTTGGACGCCGGCAAGGTCGCCGAGGCGAAGGCTAAGATGGAAGAGGTACAGGCCGCCAAAGCCGCCGTCGAGATGCAGGCCGAGCTTGACCGTATGGAAGAAGAGGAGGCCAGAGGCCGCCATGCTTCCGGCGCGGGCAAAGAAGAGACCGGCGGGGTTAAGGCCCTCGCCGACGCCGCGAGACACGGCTTTAAGGCCGCGACCAATTTAAACGAGACCACCGGCGCGAACGGCGGCTACACCGTCCCGGAGGACATCGAGACCCAGATCCGGGAGCTCAGAGAGAGCGCCGACTCCCTCGATAGGCTCGTCACAGTCGAGCAGGTCACGACCCTCTCCGGCGCCCGCACCTACAAGACCCGTGCCCAGCAGACCGGTATGACCAAGGTGGCTGAGGGTGCGGCGCTGGCGGCTGCGGACGGCCCGTCCTTCACCCGCGTCGAGTACACCGTCGAAAAGTACGGCGACCTCTTTTACGCGACAAACGAGCTGCTGGAGGACACCGACGCAAATATCGTCGGCGCCCTGATCCGCTGGATCTCCGGCGCGTCGCGGGTCGGGCGGAACAACCTGATTCTCTCGACCATCAACACGGCTCTTTCGGCCGCGACCGAGCTCTCGGACGCCGACGGCATCAAGAAGGCGATGAACGTCACCCTCGACCCGGCCTTCTGGCCCTACATCCGGATTGTCACCAATCAGGACGGGTTCCAGTACCTGGACACCCTCAAGGATTCGGACGGCCGCTACCTGCTGACGCCGATGGTGCAGGACCCGACCCGGAAGCTCTTATTCGGCCATGAGGTGACCGTCCTCTCGAACGCGACACTCGCATCCACCACCTCCGGCAGCGCCGCGACGAAAAAGACGATCTACCCCTTTTACGTCGGGGACTTCAGCCAGATTACCCTGTTCGTCCGGAAGGGGCTGACGGTCGACTCCTCCAACGTTGCGGCGTCGGCCTGGGAAAACTACCTGACCAGCTGGCGGGCGATTGAGCGGCTGGACTGCGCGCTCGTCGA
>DVHA01000076.1 GCA_018712425.1 Candidatus Faecivivens stercoravium
CGGGGACACAGGTTCCCGCCAGGCCGCCCGGCCCGTAGGCGACGGCAGAGGGCAGCTGCCGGGCGTGGGTGCCGGCGGAGAAGACCTGCGGCGGCCAGTCCAGCCCGGTCGTCTGGCGGAAGACCTTGTCCAGCGTCTGGATGACCGGCGTCGACTTCGGGAAATGGTTTCCCGGGAGGAAACGGGTCTGGACGGCGGTAAAACCGGCGGCTTCACAGCTTTTCAGGACGGCGGGGAAGACTTTCGACGGGTCGACGGTCAGGGGGCAGCGGGCGCTGAACCCCAGCTGTAAACGTCCCTCTTCCAGCGAAAGGGTCCCGCAGCTCCATTTCATCCTGCCCGACGGCTCATCTTCGAAATCAATCCCCAGGGCGGCGCCATCGGCTGAACAGGCGGCTTTGGCGGCAAAGGCGAGGGTTTCCCGGTCGCCTTCGTCCTCCGCCAGCCCGTTTTCCAGGAGCAGGAGCAGCAGTTTGACGATGACCCCGCTTCGGATATCGGTGAAGGAGGGGTGGCCGCTGATGCTGTCCGCCCAGCAGAGGATCCCTTCGTCCGTCTCTTTCCAGCCGCAGCCCTCCGGCAGCGAAAGCCCCTCCAGCTTTTCCAGGAGGGCGCCGCTCTTTTCCAGAAGC
Organism: Candidatus Faecivivens stercoravium; assembly: GCA_018712425.1. Classification (GTDB taxonomy): domain Bacteria; phylum Bacillota; class Clostridia; order Oscillospirales; family Ruminococcaceae; genus Faecivivens; species Faecivivens stercoravium. The sequence goes on from DVHA01000076.1 coordinate 633, forward strand.
GCCTCCGCGTGGCGGGGGACCAGTCCGGGGACATTTTCCGCCCAGAGGGCATGGATTTTGGCAAAGGGGCGGCTGGCGGCCATTTTGCCGCTGACAACCGGCCGTTCGCCGTAGCAGACGGGGAAGCCGCTGTCGGTGACGAGGATGAGGTCGGGCAGCGCGCAGTGGGCGGCATAGTACCGGGCGTCGTCCATCCCGCTTTCCTCATTGGTCCCGGCGAGGGCGCAGACGTCGTATGTAAGCGCCATCCCCAGATCCCGCAGGCAGAGGACGGTATACAGCCCGGCGATGCTGGGGCCTTTGTTGTCCTGGGAGCCCCGGCCGATGATCAGGCCGTCTTTGACGGTACCGGCAAAGGGCGGGTAGATCCACCCCTCTCCGGCGGGCACGACATCCAGATGCCCCATCAGGCCAATCCGCTTCGGTTTCCCTTCCCACTGGGGGCAGTAAAGCTCGCCCACATGGTAGTCGTGGTTGCGGGCGGCAAGGCCGTGGCTTTTCCCGATTTCCAGGTAGGCGTCCAGCACCTCCCGGCAGTTTTGGCCGTAGGGCGGGACACCGCTTGGGTCGGCGACGCTGGGGAAGCGGATCAGGCGGCAGACTTCGTCCACCATCTCGTCCCGGTGCCGGGCAATCCACTGGTCGACCTGCTGAACCAATTGTTTTGTAATGGCAGCCATATTTGCATCTCCTTTGATTTTCGATTTCCGGATGGAATTGGAATGGAAAGGGGACATGAGCGACTCCGCCCAGTTTTGTCCTATTATCTTCAGTATACGGCAAAAAGGGCTTTTTGCAACGGCCTGTTTTTATCAAAAGTGTATATTTTTGGCTCTTGTATCGGCCAAAAATTTCCTTTAAAATAGAAATTGAAAGAAATCGGCCTTTGGCATGTAGAGTTTTAGCGGCGGCCGGAGCCGAACTGTAGAGGTGACGATCCCATGAAAAGCAAACACAGTACGCTTTATACGATTGTGCGGTCTTATGTTGTGATTCTGCTGCTGCCGATGCTGTTCGGCATCCTGCTCCACTCGATCGCCCTGTAGATGACCCGGACCGAAGGGGATAATGCCCAGATGCAGGTTTTAAGCCATGTGGAGGGGCAGGTCAATTTTACGCTGGAGAATATGAACAGCATCATCGATACCTTCCTGGTCAGCGGAAAGGTGGAAAACCTGTCGCGGCGGACGGACTTTGGCCGGGAAGAGTACCAGACGATGAACGAGATCCAGCAGGAGCTGATCCTGACCCGGCTTTCCAACGACTATATTGACGATCTGATCCTGTATTTCCACAATTCGGATACGGTGCTCAGCAGCCAGTACGAGCTTAAAAAGTAAAGTAGAAGGGGAAATTGACTTTTTTCAAGAAACAGCTAGAGGGGGATGTGTGAACAGGTCCAGTAAAAACGGACAATAGACAAAAGCTCCCAAATGTAGGAAATTAGAAGTACTACATTAGGGGGTATTGTTATGTCTGGAAAAAACGGGAAGAAGTAGTGGCTCGAATGACTGGTGCGGAGATGTCTGCCGACACCGCCAATGAACAGATGCAGCTGTATAAGGTGCTGATGCGGTACTGCTCGATTGTCGTTTCGACCCTGCCGATCCTCTGTATCTATCCGTTTGTGCAGAAATATTTTGTAAACGGCGTAATGATCGGGTCGATTAAAGGGTAATTCTGTGGTATAATGGAAAAGTAAAATACTGGAAGAAAAAGTGGAGGAAACGATGAACCAGCAGCAAATTGACCGTTATATCCGCCTGATCCGTTCGGAGACGGCCCCCGCCATGGGATGTACCGAACCGGCGGCCGGGGCCCTCTGTGCCGCGGCTGCCGCAGCGCAGCTGGGATGTGCGCCGGAATCGCTGACCGTCGAGGTCAGCAGCTATATTTTCAAAAACGCGATGAACGTCGGGATCCCCGGCACGGGGGAAACCGGGCTGGACATCGCCTGCGCGATGGGCGCCCTCTGCCCGAAACCCGAGCTGGGGCTGTCGGTGCTGGGGGAATTTGACCCGGGCCTTCTGCCGGAAGCTCGGCGGCTCGCCCGTAACACCCGGATTTCGGTGGCCGAAGGGGTGCCGAAAGTCTACATCCGCGCCGTCGCCCACGGGGGCGGCAGCTATGGGGAAGCGGTCATCCGGGATACCCATACCGGTATCGTCTACCTCGGCCGGGACGGCGTCCCGGCGATGGAGAAGGATATGCAGTCGGCTTCTTCCGCGCCGGAAAGCGGCGGGGAAGGGGCGCAGCTGGACATCCCCGGCATCTGGCAGTTCGGGCAGGAAGTGCCGGTTAGTGCGCTCTATTTCCTGCGGGAACTGGTTCAGGTCAACTGTGCGATGGCCGAGGAAGGGCTTTCCCACCCCTACGGCCTCCAGGTCGGCCGGCAGATGCACAGCGGGACGGCCGCCGGGCTGATTGCCGAGGATACCGCCAACTTTGCCGCCGCCTATACGGCCGCGGCCGCCGACGCGCGGATGTCCGGCTGTGAGCAGGCGGTCATGAGCGTCGCGGGGAGCGGCAACCAGGGCCTGACCGCGACCCTGCCGGTCATCGCCGTCGCCCGGAAGTCCGGGAAATCGGAAGAGGTGATGCTGCGGGCGCTGGCCATCAGCATCCTCACCACCATCCACGCCAAAGAATACATCGGGCGGCTGTCGGTCCTCTGCGGGTGCGGCGTCGCGTCTTCCATCGGCGTCACCGCCGGGGTCGTCTATATGCTGGGCGGGAGCCTGGAACAGGCCGAGATGGGGATCCGCACGATGACGGCGGATATCTCCGGCATCGTCTGCGACGGGGCAAAGCCGGGATGTGCCCTGAAAATCGCCACCTCGGTGGGGGCGGCCATGCGGGCGGCCAGCTTCGCCCTCTCCGGCATCGGCGCGTCCGCCCACGACGGGATTGTCGCGGGGGACGTCGAGGAGACGCTCAGAAACCTCGGCGAACTGGGCGCCGACGGGATGGCGGCGGCCAACCAGGTGATTCTGGACATGCTGCTGCATAAACAGGGATAAAGGTTGGACGGCAAAAGGTCCATAACATAAACATGCGATATATCTTTAAGCTATAACTTTTGATTGACCGATTCATCAGGAGGAATCAAACGATGAATAAGATTGAACGGATGCAGGCGGTTTTTGCCGGGAAGGCTCCGGATTATACCCCCGCCGGTTTCTGGTTTCATTATCCCGCGGACCTGACCGCGGAAGAGGCCGCCAAGGCCCATGTCAAACTCTACCGCCAGCTGGACAACGATATCATCAAGGTGATGGACGACTCCTTCGGCCATATGGTGACCGAGGGGATTGATATCCGGAAACCGTCCGATTGGCGGGAGATCCGGCTTCCCGGTCGGGACTGCCAGCAGTACCGGAAGATGGAAAAGGTCATCCGCCTGATTGCGGAAAAGACCGGCGGGGAGGTTATGATCTTCCCGACCTTCTGGAGCCCCTTTAAAATCGCGTCCTTTACCTACTGCTTTGCCGGGCGGGATGACGCGGCGTTTATGAAAGACTGCGCCGAAGACCCCGAGTCGGTGCTGGCGGGGGTGCAGGCGATCGCCAACGCCGAAACCGACTGGGTGAAAGGGTACCTGGAAGCGGGCGCTTCGGGCGTCTACTATTCCGGCCAGTTCAGCGAACCCCAGCGGTTTGACCGGGAGACCTGGGAAAAGCTGGTCAAGCCCAGCGACCTGCAGGTCTTAAACGAAGTAAAGGCCCAGGGCGGCTACAACATCCTGCATATCTGCGGCGAGGCGGAGCATGGGTTCCGCTCCAGCCCCGAACGGTATGTGGGCTACCCGGGGGACCTGTTCAACTGGGACACCCACCGCACCGGTCTTTCGCTGGAAGAAGGGAAAAAGCTCTTCCAGGCGCCGGTTTTGGGCGGGTTGGATAACCATGGCCTGTTGGTGGAAGGGTCGCTGGCGGAGATCGCGGCGGAAACCCGCCGTCTGATTGAGACGGTCGGCCGGGAAGGCTTTATGGTCGGCGCCGATTGCACCGTACCGAATACGATCGAGATCGAACGGCTGCGGGCGGCGGTGGACGCGGCCAAAGCGTAACGGAGGGAATGGTATGAAGTATGTAAACATCGGCGGCACCGGCCTGCGGGCTTCCAACATCGTCATGGGCTGTATGCGGCTGTCCAGCCTCTCCAAAAAGGAGGCGGAGGCGCTGGTCCGCACCGCCCTGGAGCAGGGGATCAACCTCTTCGACCACGCCGATATCTACGGCGGCGGCAGCTGCGAAGAGATTTTTGCCGAGGCGGCCGGGATGAATGAGACGGTCCGGGAAAAGATGATCCTCCAGAGCAAATGCTCCATCCGGGACGGCTATTTCGACTTCTCCAAAGGGTACCTGCTCCAGTCGGTCGACGGCATCTTAAAACGGCTGCACACCGACTATCTGGACATCCTGCTGCTCCACCGCCCCGACCCGCTGATGGAGCCGGAAGAGGTGGCCGAGGCGATCGAGACGCTGCACCGGAGCGGCAAGGTCCGCTACTTCGGCGTCTCCAACCAGAACCCGATGCAGATCGAGCTTTTGCAGAAATACACCGGCCAGAAGCTGATTGTCGACCAGTTACAGATGAGCCTCGCCCATACGCCGGTCTTTGACAGCGGCCTTACCGTCAACATGCAGATCGGCCAGAGCATCGACCGCACCGGCAGCATCTACGAGTACAGCCGGCTGAAAGGGATCACCCTCCAGGCCTGGTCGCCCTTCCAAAAGGGGTACTTTGAAGGCACCTTCCTCGGGGACACCGAGCACTACGGCAAACTGAACGAAACCATCCGCCTCCTGGCGGAGAAGTACGGCGTCACCGACACCGCCATCGCGGTCGCCTGGCTGACCCGCGTCCCGTCGGGCATCCAGGTCATCCTCGGCACCACCAGGCCCCAGCGGCTGATCGACGGCTGTAAGGGGTCGGAGATCCCGCTGACGCGGAAAGAGTGGTTTAGCCTCTACGCCGCCGCCGGGAATATGATTCCGTAAAAACTGAATTCTTTGAATCCTCGCTTTGCCCCCATCCGCTTTTGGATGGGGGTCTTTTTGTTTTGCGGAAGGAATAATCCCGTCGTTTTTCGGAACAATAAGGAAAAACGCATGGGAGGATTTGCCATGGAGGAACGGAAACTGACCGCCGGTATCTTGAAGCGGTTCCGGGAGGAGCTGGTCCGCCGGGAGCGGAGCGCCGCCACCGTCGAAAAATATATGCACGACGTCCGGAGCCTGGCCGTCTGGCTGGACGGTGGGGCGGTGACGCCGGAGCGGGTGCTGGGATGGAAAAAGGAGCTGACCGGGCGGTTTAAGCCGGGCACGGTGAACGGCAAGCTAGCGGCGGCGAACGCGCTGTTTGCCTTTGCCGGGTGGGGGGACTGCCGGCTGGAGTCGCTGAAGGTGCAGCGCCGGGCCTTCCGGGAAGACGCGCGGGAACTGAGCCGGGAGGAGTTTTACCGGCTGGTGAACGCCGCCGGGCGGCTGGGGAAGGAGCGGCTGTCGCTGCTGCTGGAGGCGATCGCCGGGACGGGGATCCGGGTGAGCGAAGTGAAGTACCTGACGGTCGAGGCGGCGAGGCAGGGGGTGGCGGAGATCGCGCTGAAGGGGAAAATCCGGACGATCCTGCTGCCCGGCAAGCTCTGCCGGAAGCTCTTACAGTACGCGCGGAAACAAAAAACCGCCTCCGGCGAGATTTTTCTCACCAGAAGCGGGAAGCCGATGAACCGGAAACAGATTTGGGCGGAGATGAAGGCGCTGAGCAAA
>DVHA01000077.1 GCA_018712425.1 Candidatus Faecivivens stercoravium
ACCGGAAGGCCCTTTTCGGTCGCCCGTTCAAAGGCCCTGGTCACCTTCTCGCCGACCACCGAGCCCATCGAGGCCATCATAAACCGGGAGTCCATGATGATGATGACGCACTTCCGGGTGCGGATGGTGCATTCGCCGGTGATGACCGCCTCCTTAAGGCCGGTCTTCTCCTGGGCGGCGGCGATTTTATCCTCATAGCCCTCAAACCCCAGCGGGTTTACCGAGCGAAGATCGGCGTCATACTCGACAAAGCTTCCCCGGTCGACGGTCAGGTCCAGCCGCTCCTGGCAGGAGATGCGGGCGTGGTAGGAGCAGTTCGGGCAGACCTTCAGCCCGGCGTTAAACTCCTCCATAAAGACGACATTGCCGCAGCGGGGGCATTTAAACAGCAGGTTTTTCGGGATTTTCGTGCGGGATTCTTTCGTGCCCGCCTCATCCTTGTCCTTCCCGCCGTCTTCCATCCGCGAGCGGACGACTTTCCAGAGATCTTCCAGCATACTGCATCACCTTGCCCTTCGCAGGCTTTCCTTTCCATCCAAGATTCCCCGGCTCACTTTGTCAGCCGGCCGAGGTTGCGGCCGAGAAAGCCGATGTCATAGTTCCCGGCTTCCACGTCGGGGTCACGAAGTAATTTTAACTGAAAGTCGATGTTCGTGTCAACCCCTTCGACCAGAAATTCCGCCAGCGCCCAGTTCATCTTCTTCAGCGCCTCTTCCCGGGTGGGGGCGTAGGCAATGAGTTTGGCAATCATCGAATCGTAATAGGGGGTGATCTCATACCCCGAATAGACCGCCGTATCGATCCGGATCCCGGGGCCGCCCGGCATATGGAGGGCGGTAATCCGCCCGGGGGAGGGCCGGAAACCCTGGGCGGGGTTCTCGGCGTTGATCCGGCACTCGATCGCGTGCCCGGTCAGATGGATATCCTCCTGTTTAAAGGGCAGCTCCTCCCCGGCCGCGATGCGGATCTGCATCTTGACCAGGTCCACCCCGGTTACAAACTCGGTGACCGGGTGCTCGACCTGGATCCGGGTGTTCATCTCCATAAAGTAGAACTGGCCGCCGGATAAGAGAAACTCGACCGTCCCGGCGTTTTCATAGCCGCAGGCCTTCGCCGCCCGGACGGCCGCCTCCCCCATCCGCGCCCGCAGCTCGGGGGTCATAATCGGGCTGGGGCACTCCTCCACCATCTTCTGGTTGCGGCGCTGGAGGGAGCAGTCCCGCTCGCCGAGGTAGACGGTGTTGCCGTATTTGTCCGCCAGCAGCTGGATTTCAACGTGGCGGGGGTCGACGATGAACTTTTCGAGGTAAACCCCGTCGTCGCCGAAGAAGCTCTTGGCCTCCTGTTTCGCGTTTACAATCGCGTCTTCCAGATCCTCCGGCCGGTCGACCCGCCGGATGCCGCGGCCGCCGCCGCCGGCGGAAGCCTTGACCATGACCGGGTAGCCGATCTCTTCGGCGAGGGCCTTTGCCTCCTCGACCGATTCAATCAGCCCGTCCGACCCCGGGACAACCGGGACGCCGGCCTTTTTCATCGTCTGCTTGGCGGTGGCCTTGTCCCCCATCAGCGTCATCGCCTCGGGGCTGGGGCCGATAAAGGTGACGCCGCAGCGGGCGCACATCCGGGCGAACCCGGCGTTTTCCGACAAAAACCCGAACCCCGGGTGGACTGCCTCGGCGCCGGTCAGCTCGCAGGCGGCGAGGATCGCCTTGATGTTGAGGTAAGAATCGGCGCTTTTCGCCGGGCCGATGCAGATGGCCTCGTCGGCGATCATCGCGTGGAGCGACTCCCGGTCGGGTTCCGAGAAGACCGCCACCGTCCGCACCCCCAGTTCCCGGCAGGCGCGGATAATCCGAACCGCGATCTCGCCGCGGTTGGCAATCAGGACTTTTTTAAACATGGACATTCCCTTCCGTCTGGCTTATTCCTGCTTCGGCGCGTCGCCCAGCATCGAGGTGAGCTCGGCGGTGACGATCTTTTTCCCGTCCACCGTCGCCGTCGCTTTGCAGACCGCCACCGGCCCGCGGGCTTTGATGACCTCGACCTCAAGGGTCAGGGTGTCGCCGGGGAGGGCCTTGTTGCGGAACTTTGCTTTGTCGATCCCGGCAAAATAGGCGATTTTACCCTTGTTTTCCGGCAGCGAGAGGGAGCAGACCGCCCCGGTCTGGGCCAGCATCTCGATGGTCAGGACGCCCGGCTGGACCGGCTCCTGGGGGAAATGGCCCTTAAACCAGAACTCGTCCGGTTTCAGATATTTTTTCCCGACCGCCCGGACACCCGGCTCCAGCTCGACGATCTCATCGATCAGCAGGAAGGGGTCCCGGTGGGGGATGATCTCCATAATTTCTTCTTTATTGAGGTGCATCGGACATTCTCCTTTCACAGTTGACGGGTGTTCCCCTGTCAGGCCGGTTTTTCCGCCGCAGGGGCAGCCTTATGGGCCCGCATGAACCGGCGGAGGAACAGAATAAACCAAATGGGCAGCACGACGCCCTTTAAAAACATCGACAGGCTCATCGCCCACCAGATCCCGCTGAGCCCCAGCGCCGTCGCCGACAAAAGCAGTGCCGCCGGGATCCGGAAGAGATTAAAGGCCATACCGGTCACCGCCGGCGGGACGGTGTGGCCCATCCCCTGGAACATACCGGAGGCGAGGCCCTCGAGGCAGCTGAAAATCTCTGCCAGCCCCATAATCCGCAGGTAGCTGGCGCCGATCTCGACGACGTCCGCCTCCTGGATAAACAGCCGCATCAGCGGCTCCGGGAAAGCGATCAGCACGACGCTGGTAAACGCCCCCCAGGCAACCATCAAAACGGCCCCGGTGGAAAAACCCTTCTGAATCCGGTCGTACCGGCCGGCGCCGAAGTTCTGGGCGGTAAAAGCGTTGATCGCGGTCGCGAAGCCGCCCGAGATCATAAACGAGATCGACTCCACCTGGGTGCCGACCTTTTGGGCCGCGATCGCGCCGTCCCCCCACCCGGCGATAATCCGGGCGATGGTCATCGAGATCAGCGAAAAGATGCAGTCCTGGGCCGCCGACGGCAGGCCGATCCGGACAATCCGGACAGCGCTTCCCCGTTCAGACTGGGAGAAGATCCGGATGCGGTGAAACAGCCGCTTGTCCTTCCGGGCGGAAAAGAGGTAGAGGGCAAAGACGCAAAACTGCGAAAAGACGGTGGCCGCCGCTGCCCCCGCCGCCCCGAAGCCCGGGACTGGGCCAATACCGAAGATCAAAAGGGGGTCCAGCACCATATTCAGCACCATGCCGATGGCCGTCACCCGGAGGTTGATCATCGTATGCCCCATTGCGGTAAACAGCCCGCCCAGCACCTGGCCGAGGAAAGAGAAGACCACCAGCCCGCTGGTGATCATATGGTAGGCGCTCGCCTGGGCGATCGTCTCGGGGTCATTCAGCCCGTAAAAAGCAATCAGAGGCTTGTCGAAAAGGACGCTTAAAAGCCCGTAAACCACCCCGAACAGCACCGCCATCCGCAGCGCCGCCGCGGCGAAGTTCGCGGCCCCATCGGGGTCGTTCTCCCCCAGCTTCTGGCCGGTCAGCACCTGGCCGCCCATCTTGGGGATGGTCGCCAGCCCCGACCCCAGCCACATGTACATGCCGGCGGCGCCGACCGCCGCCACCGCGCCCGACCCGAGCCGCCCGACCCAGAACATGTCGACGAGGTTATAGCCCATCTGGATGACCGAAGAGGCCATGATCGGCAGCGCCAGCTTAGCCAGCGTCCGGGCAATCGGCCCCTCCAGCATATTGACGGATTTCATGGTTTGATATCCTTTCCAGGTTGGAAAAGTAATTTTTAGGATTCTATTTTTAGGATTATGTTTTGGGTGCTGCGCACGCTCCATTTCGGGTGCAGCAGCCGTGGACAGCTTCGGAAGTACGGAAGGTAAGTGCCTGGGAAAGGGCTCTGCCCTCTCCACTCCCGCAAGCCCTTTAAAAAGGGCTTGA
>DVHA01000078.1 GCA_018712425.1 Candidatus Faecivivens stercoravium
GGAAGTACGGAAACCGGCCGCCTGCCAGAGACTCTGTCTCTGGACTCTGGTCAAGGAGCAAGCCCCTTGACAATCCCATGATGCCGAAGCTCGTTCCCGCGAGACGGAGCCCAGCAATCGGAGCGCTTCGAACCCGCAAGAACTTTTCCTAAGGAAATGTCGATAGGCTGAAACGCACCGGAAAACACAAACAACCCCGCCGGAATGCGCCCGGCGGGGGAGGGGATTTCCATCAGGGGACCAGCAGTTCCTTGCCGCCCACGTACGGCCGCAGCACTTCCGGGATTTTGACGGTGCCGTCCGCCTGGAGGTTGTTCTCCAGGAAGGCGATCAGCATCCGGGGGGGTGCGACGACGGTGTTGTTCAGGGTATGGGCGAGGTATTTCTTGCCGTCGGCGCCGTTGACGCGGATTTTCAGCCGTCTGGCCTGGGCGTCGCCCAGGTTGGAGCAGGAACCGACCTCGAAATACTTCTTCTGGCGGGGGCTCCAGGCCTCGACGTCGACCGACTTGACCTTCAGGTCGGCCAGGTCGCCCGAGCAGCACTCCAGCGTCCGGACCGGGATATCCAGCGAACGGAAGAGGTCGACGGTGTTCTGCCAGAGCTGGTCGAACCAGTACATGCTGTCTTCCGGCTTGCAGACGACGATCATCTCCTGCTTTTCAAACTGGTGGATGCGGTAGACGCCGCGCTCCTCGATGCCGTGGGCGCCCTTCTCCTTGCGGAAGCAGGGGGAATAGCTGGTGAGGGTGATCGGGAGCTGCTTCTCGTCGATGATCTCGTCGATAAACCGGCCGATCATCGAGTGCTCCGAGGTGCCGATCAGGTAGAGGTCCTCGCCCTCGATCTTATACATCATCGCGTCCATCTCGGGGAAGGACATGACGCCGGTGACGACGTTGGAGTGGATCATGTAGGGGGGGATGACGTAGGTGAAGCCCCGGTCGATCATAAAGTCGCGGGCGTAGGCCAGCACCGCCGAATGGAGGCGGGCGATGTCGCCCATCAGGTAGTAGAAGCCGTTGCCGGCGACCTTGCGGGCGGCGTCGAGGTCGATGCCGTGGAAGGACTCCATGATATCGGTGTGGTAGGGGATGTCAAAGTCGGGGACGACCGGGTCGCCGTACTTCTGCACCTCGACGTTGCAGCTGTCGTCCTTGCCGACCGGGACCGAGGGGTCGATCATCTGGGGGATGTTCATCATGATCGAGGTGACCTTTTCGGCCAGTTCCTTCTCCTGGACTTCCAGCTCTTCCAGTTCCTTCGCCTCGGCGGCGACCTTTGCCTTGAGGGCCTCGGCCTCTTCCTTCTGGCCCTTGGCCATCAGGCCGCCGATCTGTTTGGAGAGCCTGTTCCGCTCGGAGCGGAGGGCGCTGGCCTTCTGCTGGGCCTCGCGGGATTTGGCGTCCAGCTCGATGACCTCGTCGACCATCGGCAGCTTATAGTCCTGGAATTTCTTTTTGATGTTCTCCTTGACCTCGTCGGGGTGGGTCCGTACAAATTTGATATCAAGCATGGGGATTCGTTCCTTTCGGTTTATTTCTGTATATTGGATAGGGGAGGGGGTTATTCCTCGTCGCCTTCCTGGTTCTCGATTTTCTCGCCGGTGATCTGGCCCAGCACCTGGGCAATCGCCTGCAAATCTTCTTTGGAGAAGTAGTTGATCTGGAGGGTGCCGCCATTGTCGCCGTACTTGGGGTTGATCCGCACCCGGCGGCCCAGCTCGTTCTGCATCGCCAGCTGCATCTCTTTATAGAAGTGGTCGTGGATGATGGGGACCAGATCGGCTTCCTCGGACGCCTCGTTGAGGCGTGCCGCCCGCCGTTCGACCTCCCGGACCGACAGGCCCTGTTCGATGGTGATCTCGGCCAGTTTGAGCATCTTGCCCCGCTCCTTGACGGTCAGGAGGGCCTTCGCGTGCCCGGCGGTCAGGTCGCCGTCCCGCAGGTAGGGGTGCAGCTCCTGCGGCAGCTTCAGCACCCGCAGGGCGTTGGCGACGGCGCTGCGGGAGCGGCCGACCTTGCGGGCGACCTCTTCCTGGGTCAGGCCGAAGGTATCGATCAGCTCCTGGTAGCCGCCCGCCTCTTCCAGCGGGTTTAAGTCCTCCCGCTGGAGGTTTTCGATGAGGGCAAATTCCAGCACCTCCGCCTCGGACATCTCCCGGACGACCACCGGCACCTCCGACAGCCCGGCCATCCGGGCCGCCCGCCAGCGCCGTTCGCCGGCGACCAGCTGGTAGCTCTCTTCGTCCAGCGACGCCCCCGGCATCCGCCGCACCAGAAGCGGCTGCAAGACGCCGTGCTCCCGGATGGAGTCGGCAAGTTCCGACAGCGATTCGGAATCAAATTCCTTCCGGGGCTGGCCGCGGTTGGGCTCGATCGCGCTCACCCGCACCATCTTGATCCCGTCCTCCGCCTTCTCGTCCGGGAAGGCCGCGCTGTTGTCCTCATAGAGGGCGTCCAGCCCGCGCCCCAGCCCGCCTCTTTTTAGTTTTGCCATTTGTTTTGCTCTCAAACCTTTCTTGCGCTTTGAACCTTTGAAAGAAATTTTTTTTGATTATTTTTTGGGTGCTGCGCACGCTTCGTTTTCAGCGGCAAAGCTGTGGTCAGCTTCGGAAGTACGGAAAGTGGGCGCCTGCCAAGGAGCTCTGCTCCTTGGATTCTCGCAAACCCTTTAAAAAGGGTTTGATCCTAAACTTCTGATTGCCGCAGGTTTCTCTGTAACATTCACGCCAGCGCCGGATTTTGCGTTTTTGATAATCTAGCTTATTTCTTGCGGTTCTTCTTCAGAAATTCCCGGGTGAATTCGTTATAGGAGTGGGCGCCCCTGGAGCCGCGGTCGTAATAGATGACCGGTTCGCCGTAGCTGGGCGCTTCCGACAGGCGGACGTTGCGGGGGACCGTCGTCCGGTAGACCTTGTCGGGGAAAAAGCGCTTGATCTCGGCGACGACCTGGCTGGTGAGGTTTAACCGCCCGTCGTACATCGTCAGCAGCACCCCTTCGATCTCAATCGACGGGTTATACATCCGCTTGACCTGGCGGATGGTTGCCATCAGCTGGGAGAGGCCCTCGAGGGCGTAGTATTCGCACTGGGTGGGGATGAGGACGGTGTCGACGGCGGAAAAGGCGTTTAAGGTGATCATCCCCAGTGACGGCGGGCAGTCGATCAGGATATAGTCGTAGTTGTCCCGCACCGGCGCCAGCGCCAGTTTTAAGCGCTCCAGACGGTTTTCCAGCTGGACCAGCTCGACCTCCGCCCCGGCCATCGCGATGCTGGAGGGGATCAGGTCGACGCCGTCAAACTGGGTGTGCAGGATGACCTCGGCCGCCGCCGCTTCCCCGACCAGCATCTCGTAGGAGGTGGCCCCCACCTTCCGCTTTTCGACGCCGAAGCCGCTGGTGGCGTTCCCCTGGGGGTCGATGTCCACCAGCAGCACCTTGTTTTTCAGTTTTCCCAGGCAGGCCGCCAGATTGACGGCGGTGGTGGTCTTGCCGACCCCGCCCTTCTGGTTGGCGACCGCGATCATCTTCCCCATAACAACGTCCTCTCTATGCTTTCCCGGCGGCATAAATACCGCTTATCTTTTGTATTATACCACAATCTGCCGGGAAAGACAACGTTTCGCGTTATTTTTCAGCAACAATAAAATTTTAAGCGGAGTCGAAGCGTATCGCCTGCTGAGCTTTGTCTTGCGGGGACGGACGTTGGCAAATCGGGGTCCAGGGCCCGCGAGGGTCCTGGCGGATTCCAAAGGCAGAGCCTTTGGTCCATCAAAGTGAAACTTTGTCGCTGCCATAAGGGCAGCGAAACAAACATCAAATTGTTAAAGGAAACACAAAAATCCCGGGGCAATTCCTGACCGGCAGGAAAAGCCCGGGATTCTAAAGAAAGTATGTACGCCGCGTAACGGAAATGTTCCACGTGGAACATTGCATCCGGAAGGGCAATCAGCCGGATTTGGCGGAAGCGTGGGCCAGCTGTCCCTTCTGCTGGACCGGGATCCGCACCCGGTATTCGATGTACTCTTCGTGGTCCTCCCGCTCCGACTCGGCCGGGATACCGGCGTGCTTCATCGCGTCGATCGCCTGGTTAACGGTGTTGAGGAAAACCCGGACGTCCTTGACCAGCAGCACCTTGCGGGCCTTCCGCCGCTTTTTGGGCGGGGACGGCTGGAGAAGCTGCACCGGCGGCTCGGGGGGCTGGGGAATGGGGGCAGGGGCGGGTGGTTCCGGTGGGCGGGTGATTTCCTCCAGCGTCTCGCCGGCCAGCAGGCGGGAGACCAGTTCCTCCGTCTCCCGGACGGTTAAATGCTTTTCGGCGATGAGAGATGCCGCCAGTTCCCGGCTCTCGCCCGACTGGAGCCGGAGCAGGGCCCGGCCGTGCCGCTCGGTCAGGCTGTTTTCCAAGATAATCCGCTGTTCTTTGGGGGAGAGGGCCAAAAGGCGCATTTTGTTCGCGATTGTCGACTGGGCCATCCCCAGCTTGGCGGCCGCCTCCTCCTGGGTCACGCCCCACTCGACCACCAGCGTCCGCAGGGCCGCCGCCTCTTCAAAGAGGTTTAAGTCCCGCCGCTGGATGTTCTCAAGGATGGCGAAGACCGCCGACTGCCGGGCGGTGGAGTCCATGATGACCGCCGGGATCGTCTCGTTGCCGCAGAGCTTGGAGGCCCGCAGCCGCCGCTCGCCGGAAATCAGCTCGTAGGGATGGTCGCCCGAATCGCTCTTCCGGACCAGCACCGGCTGTAAGACCCCGTTGACCCGGATGGAGTC
>DVHA01000079.1 GCA_018712425.1 Candidatus Faecivivens stercoravium
TCGGCGGGGGAGGCGAAGAGGGCTTCGTTCTGGGCCTGCACCAGGTGGGTCATCCAGACCGGGTGCTGTTTCGGCATCCCGCTTTCCAGCTCGTGGATATAGCGGATCATCTCGTACTGCCAGTACTTCGACCGGCGCAGCGCCTCGTTGCAGATTTCATAGAGGACGTTGTCCAGGTCGTTCAGCGTCTCGACGACCTTTTTGACGTAGGCTTTTTCATAGGCGAGGATTTTGGGGTCGGCCAGCGTGTGGATGGTCAGCGTCTCGCAGCCGGGGAAGGTCGTCCGGTCGCCGTCGGGATTCAGTTCCGCCGGGATGGGCGGGGTCTCCGGGTCGCCGTCGACGCCGTTTACGTTGTTCAGCCGGTTGAAGGGGTGGCCGTCGAAGGGGGCGCCCATGTAGGGGTTGGCGGTCCATGCCTCGAAGAGCATGACCGAGACGTAGATGCCCTGTTCGCCCGCCCGGATGACCCGGTCCCGCAGCCGCTCAAAGTAGGCGGGGTTTAACCGGTCGAGGTCGTATTTTGGCAGCTCGCCGGGGGCGCGGCCGGGATTTGCCTCGAGGTAGCGGCTGGGGAGGTATTGGCCCAGCTCGACGCCCCGGCGGCCCCGCTGGTAGGCCGCTTCCCGGCTCCAGAGCCGCAGGAAGTTGAAGCCGTAGCGTTTGGAAAAGGCGAGCCAGTCCTCAAAATCGAACAGCTGACCGGGGGACGGCTCCCCGTCCAGCGGGACTAGGTCCTGGAAGACCGCCCAGGTGTGGGAGCCGGAGAGGTAGATGGCCCGGCCGGTGTCGTCGGTGAAGTAGCGCGGGTTTGCCGGGCAGCGGCGGAGCGGGCCGTGGAAGGTGTGGGACATGATGGAGACCTCCTTTGTACAGGGATGGGAATGGATTTTTTCTGGCTATTGAATGTTTATTTCGCTGCCCTTATGGCAGCGACCAAGGTCCCCTTGGATGGACCAAAGGCCCTGCCTCCCCCATCCGCCAGGACTCTAGCGAGCCCTGGACCCGCTGTCAGAAAAATGTGGTTTCGAGCTTGCGAGAAATGCCGGCCAATGCCGTATGGCCGGCAAACATTTTTCTAGCTATCGCTTGCGATAGCGTGACGCAGGCGTGAGATGCCCGTTCCACCCGCATGAGACCGGCCGTGGGAGGCCGGTCTTTGGAAGTTTATAGGTCGCTCGGTGCGTTTTAAGAATAACAGGACAAAAATGATTTTCCGTGCTGTGCGGCTGCGAACAGTTGACAAAACAAAAATTTGGACGTATAATAAATATATAGGGAACTTTTGGTCAAACGCCGGTTTCCAGCGGGAAGGGCGGGGATTCCGGGTCGAAGTGGTAACAGAGCATCGGGGCGGAGACCGCCAGATGGACCGGCGGCAGGTAGGGTTCGGCCGAGGCCGAGCGGGCCAGCTCCATTGCCCAGCGGCAGACGGTGTCAATCTGGTAGCGGAAGGTGAAGGCGGGAGTCTCGATCTCCCGGAAGAGGGGGAAGTCGTCAAACCCGCCCAGCACCGTCTCCTTTGCCGCCTCCCCCAGCAGGCGGTAGGCGGCGAGGGCCGCCCCGTCCTGGGCGGAAAAGCAGACCCGCCCTTTGACCGCTTCCGCAAAGGCCGCCCGGCCGGGGGTATCCGCCGGGTCGGGGAGCGGCAGCTCGATAAAGTCCGCACCGACGGCTTCGGCGGCGGCCTGCCGGTACCCTTCCAGCCGGAGGCGGTGGTTCGGAAGGTCGGCGGTATCCTGCTGCAGGAAGGCAAACCGGCGGTAACCCAGCTTCCACAGTTTCCGGACCGCCTCCCGGATGATGCCGGCATTGTCCATCGAGACCGAGCTGACCGGCAGGCCGGTGGTCTCCCGGTCGAAGACGACCGCCGGGGGCCGCAGAAGCGAGAGGATCTCTTCTAAACCCTGGCCGTCCAGCTGCACCCCCTGGATCAGGACGACCGAGGCGCTTTCGTTGATCCGGCGGATCCGCTCGGGGCCCTCCTCCCCCCACCGATCCGGCGGGTCGATGTAGAAGACAAGGAGGCCGCCGGCCAGCCGCTCCAGCTCCTCCAGCATCCCGGAGAAAAAGGTTGCGGCGTCCGCTGTCTTGCCGCTGCCCCGGAGCACCAGCAGCACCGGGCAGAAGTCCTGGGCGGTTGAAGAGGCATTTTTCGGGCTGCGGGCCGTCCGGCTGGGCGGGACATAGCCCTGCTGCCGGGCAGTTTCCAGCACCCGGCGGCGGGTATCCTCCGAGACGCCCGGCTTGCCGTGGAGCGCCATCGAGACGGCGGCGCCGCTGAGGCCCAGCATATCCGCCAGTTTCTGGACGGTGATTTTAGCCATCTGCATTCCTCCCTGATCGCGGTTTTCTTACCGCTATTATAACAGATACCGGAAAAGTGTACAATCTAATTTGAAAAGGATTTGTATTTTTCTATGTGTTGCCCAAATTCACTTCTGCGGTTTTGCTTTTAAAGCTTATTAAGTGGTGTACTTCTTGAAGCTCAGACTGCCTTTGAAAGTTTCCAGCTACCCCCTGGGGTCTTTTGCGCCCGGGATTTTTTGTCCAAAACGCCCTTGCCGAAACCCTCCCGCCGTGCTACTATAATAAAGGAATTTTTAAAAAAGGAGTCCTGTATCCCATGAACAGCCGCACCAAGGGGATCCTCTGCATCCTCTCCTCCGCCTTCTGCTTCGCGCTGATGAGCAGCTTCGTACGGCTCGCCGGCGACCTGCCGAGCGTCCAGAAGAGCTTTTTCCGCAACCTGATCGCCGCCCTGATTGCCCTTATCCTGCTGCTGCGGGAACACCATAAGGGCGAGAAGCTCTCGATCAACCGCCGCCAGCTGCCGCTTTTAATCCTCCGTTCGATCTTCGGGACGGTGGGGATCCTCTGCAACTTCTACGCCGTCGACCACCTGGTTTTATCCGACGCCTCGATGCTGAACAAAATGTCCCCCTTCTTCGCGATCATCGCCTCCTACTTCGTCCTGAAGGAGAAGATCACACCGGTCCAGGGGGCGGGGGTCATCGCCGCCTTTATCGGCGCCCTCTGCATCATCAAGCCGACCTTTGCCAATATGGACCTTATCCCCTCGGTCATCGGCCTCATCGGCGGGATGGGCGCCGGCATCGCCTACACGATGGTCCGGGCGCTCGGCAAAACCGGCATCCACAAGTCGGTCATCGTCTTTTTCTTCTCGGCCTTCTCCTGCCTGGCCGTCCTGCCGGTGCTGATAGCGGGATACGTGCCGATGGCCCCGATGCAGCTTGCCTATCTCCTGCTGGCGGGGGTGGCGGCGGCCGGCGGGCAGTTCTCGGTCACCAGCGCCTACTGCTTCGCCCCGGCCCGGGAAATCTCGGTCTACGATTACACCCAGGTCATCTTCTCCGCCGTCCTCGGCTTTATCCTCTTCGGCCAGCTGCCGGACGGGCTGAGCGTCCTCGGGTATATCCTCATCTGCGGGACCGGGGTCGCCACCTTCCTCTACAACCGCCGCCAGGACCGTTTACAGGCCGATTCTGTGAAGGGGCGGTGAATTTTTCCCGTATAGCTGGACAAGCGGGGGAAAATCGTGTATAATGCTAGAGAGCGTTTGAAATCCCTCTACTACCGTCTTATTCTACTAAAAAGGGGTGTCTACTGCGTCCGAAAGGCTTGAAATACGGGCGTATTCCTGCGCCTTTCGTCCTAGTATCCACCCCTTTTTAGCGAATAATCCGGCAATACAGAGATTTTCAAACGCTCTCTAGTGTATCGGATAAAAACGGCACACCCTAGAATTTTTCTGACAGATTCCCCGTTCCCCGGCAAAACCAGGAAACGGCCGGATAGAAAGGAATGAAACGCTTGAAACGCCAGATGAAGATGACCGCCGCCGTTACGGCGCTTATGGTCTCGCTGTCGCTTGCGTCCTGCAATCAGGATACGACCTGGACCTACCGCACCGAAGACGGGGCATATGAAGTAACCTCGGGGATGTACGTCGGGATGTCGATCAGCGCCTACAACAGCGGCTACTCCCAGACCGATGTCGACACCTCCCAGCCTCTCTACGACCAGCAGATCGGTTCGGTCGACGCTCTGACCTGGGTCCAGCAGGAGGTGGACAACCTCGCGAAGAAATATCTCGCGGTTGAGACCAAATTTGAGGAATACGGCCTTTCCTTCACCGAAGAGGAACAGAGCTATATCGACAGCTATATCGAATACTACTGGAACTATCTCGGCTCTTCCTATGAAGACGAAGGCTGCGGCCAGGAGTCTTATACCAAGCTGATGACCAACTCCTTTAAGGAGAGCCAGCTCTTCTACCACATCTACGGCGAGGGTGGCGAACGGGAGGTCACCGAAGAGGAGCTGCGGGACCTCTTTAACCAGCAGTACGCCCATGTCAACATCTTTGACGTCGACTGCTCCGACGACGAAGGCAACCCGCTGGAAGGCCACGAACTGGAAATCGTCGAAGAACGGGTCGCGAACCTGATCGAGCGGCTGGACAACGGCGAAGATTTTGAAACGGTCAAAGCCGATTATGAAGCGGAAGTAGAAGCGGAACAGGCTGCTGAGGAAGAAAGCGCTTCTTCGGATACCTCTTCCGATGAAACCTCTTCCGAAGAGACGAGCGCTTCTGAATCCAGCGCCTCTTCTGAGGAAAGCGCCGCCTCCGAAGAATCCTCCGCCGTCTCGGAAGACACCAGCTCCTCCGCCTCCAGCGAAACTTCCGAAGTCTCTGAAGACGCGTCTTCCGCGGAATCCTCTTCCGCCAGCGAAGAAACCGCCTCTTCCGAAACCTCTGCGGAGAGCAGCAGTTCCGACACCTCTTCGGACACCGAAACCGATACCGATACTTCGGTCTATATCAACACCGACACCACCAGCTACCCCGAAGAGCTGGTCACCCTGCTGATGGACGCCTCCGCCGGTGAATACGGCAGCTGGAACGATGAGGACGGCACCATCTATGTCTGGGTCCGGCTGGAAAACGACGATACCGGCTTTGAAACCTACCGCGATACCATCCTCCAGAACGAAAAGTGGGAGGAATACACCCAGCTGGAACAGGACTGGATCAACGGGATGACCTTTGTCCAGAATGACGCCGCTATCCGCAAGCACAACCCTAAAAACCTCGAATGATCTGAAATCATTCCCGATAAAAGCAAAACCGGACGTTTATGCGTCCGGTTTTGCTTTTCGAAAAAGTATTTTTTGGGTGCTGCGCACGCTTCGTTATCAGTGGCAAAACTGTGGTCAGCTTCGGAAGTACGGTAACGGAGCGCCTGGGAAGGGGCTCTGCCCCTTCCATTCCCGCGATTTTTTGAAAAAAATCGAGTAAAACTTTTCATTCTTCGCACGTTTCTTCGTAATTCCCACGCCAGCGCCGGATTTTGCGTTTCCGTCAAACCTGTTTTTCGACAGTCTCAACCGGACGTTTATGCGTCCGGTTTTTTCATGCCGATTTTACGCCAGATACCCGTCCCGCAGCGCCCGGACCTTCTCCGCATCCAGCCCGATCCGCTCCTCCAGATAGCGGTCCAGCGACCCGTACCGCGCCCGGATGCCGTCGAGGGCCTTTTGGAGGTAATCCCGATTGACACCGGCCAGGCTCCGGACGGCAGCCCGTTCCGCCTCGGTGCAGCCCTCTCTGGCCGCCATCCGGTCCATCGCCTCGATGCTGTCCTGCAAAAAACGGTTGGAGAGGAGGAAATCTTCCATACAGTCCGCTTCCAGCGCCCCGAGGGTATAGAGCAGCAGATATCCCGCCAGCCCCGTCCGGTCCTTGCCGCCGGTGCAGTGCCAGAGGACCGCTCCTTCCCGGCAGTCCAGCAGCAGGTCAAAAAAGCGTTTAAACCCCTGCTGGGAAAATTCGCTCATCGCCATATCCAGATAGAGGTTTTCCAACTTCCCGGAAAGGGCGTACTGGAGGATCGCCTTCGCCGGGTCGGCCATCCCGCCCGCAGCGGCTGCCCCGGCCGCCGAATCGCCCGATTCCTCGAGGATCGGGATATCGAGATGGACCGCCCCCGGGATTTCCAGGTCCGGGGCGCCCGCCTTCTCAAAAGAGGTCCGGAAATCGACCACATATTTCACCTGATACCGGATAAGCCGCTGCAAATCCTCCGCGGAGGCCCCGCCGAGGGCGCCGGTGCGGAGCAGCCGTTCCCCCTTAACCTTCCGTCCCCCGGCAGCCGGATACCCGGCAACCCGGCGGGCGTTGGCGACGCCGGTAAGCCCGAGGCTCACCGCTT
>DVHA01000080.1 GCA_018712425.1 Candidatus Faecivivens stercoravium
TTCTACGACATCGACGACGGCAAGATCCGCTACGACGGCATCAACATCAACAAGATCAAGAAGGCCGACCTGCGCCATTCGCTGGGCATCGTCCTTCAGGATACCAACCTCTTTACCGGCACCGTTATGGAAAACATCCGTTACGGCAACCTCGACGCTTCGGATGAAGAGTGCATGGCCGCCGCCGAACTGGCGGGCGCCGACGATTTCATCCGCCGCCTGCCGGAAGGGTACAACACGATGCTCCGCGGCAACGGCGCCAACCTCTCCCAGGGCCAGCGCCAGCTGCTGGCGATCGCCCGCGCGGCGGTTGCCGACCCGCCCGCGATGATCCTCGACGAGGCGACCAGCTCGATTGATACCCGCACCGAGGCGATTGTCCAGCAGGGCATGGACGCGCTGATGTATGGCCGCACGACCTTCGTCATCGCCCACCGGCTGTCCACCGTCCGCAACTCCAACGCCATCATGGTCCTCGACCACGGCCGCATCATCGAACGCGGCACCCACGAAGACCTGCTGAAGCTGAAAGGGACCTACTATCAGCTGTACACCGGCGCGCTGGAGCTGGATTAACGGCCTGATAACCTGTATCCAAAGTAAAAGAGCCATCCCTCACTTGGGGATGGCTCTTAGTTTGTCGAAAAAGTCTTTTTTGAGCATTTTTTGGGTGCTGCGCACGCTTCGTTACCAGTGGCAAAGCTGCGGTCAGCTTCGGAAGTACGGGAACCGGGCTCCTGGGAAAGGGCTCTGCCCTCTCTACTCCCGCGATTTTTTGAAAAAAATCGAGTAAAACTTTTGATTCTTCGCACGTTTCTTCGTAATTTCAGCGCTAGCGCCGGTTTTTACGTTTTATAAAATTTGTTTTTCGACAGTTTCAGAGCCATCCGGTTTGATGATGGCTCTTTTTGGCGTCGGAAAAGGCAAAACCCTTTACAGCCGGTTTTTATCCCCCCACTCGCACATCCCGTCCAAGATCGGGATCAGCGACCGGCCCCGCTCGGTCAGGCTGTATTCCACCTTCGGCGGGATCTGGGGGTACTCCTCCCGATGGACCAGCTGGTCGGCCTCCAGCTCCTTTAGCGTCGAACTGAGGGTCTTGTAGGAAATCCCCCCGATATACTTCTTCATCTCGTTGAACCGCACGACCCCGAATTCCATCAGGGTATAGAGGATGGTCATCTTGTATTTGCCGTTGATCAGCGACAGGGTATAGCTGAACCCGGTTGTCCCGAGACTTTCATCCGCGATACACCGCTTGCTCATTTTACACTCTCCTTTAGGTAAGTACTAAACGCATTTGTAAGTATCGCACTTAAATGTGCGTACTTGTATTCTTTCCTGTTCTTGCTATAATTGTAATATACCCCGCGGGAAAAGTCAATCTTCCAAACACAGAGAGGAGTTTTTCTTATGAGCAAGAAAATTGTTGTCATCACCGGCAGCCCCCGCAAGGGCGGCAACAGCTTCGCCATGACCGACGCCTTTATCAAGGCCGCCGAGGCCAAAGGCCATACCGTCACCCGCTTTGACGCCGCAATGATGAAGATCGGCGGATGCTGCGCCTGCGAGACCTGCTACAAGACCGGCAAGGCTTGTTCCTTCGACGACGACTTTAATGTGATCGCCCCCGCCATCCTAGAGGCGGACGTGCTGGTCTTCACGATGCCGGTCTACTGGTATTCGATTCCGGCCCAGATCAAGGGGGTTATCGACCGCATTTACTCGATGGTCGTCGGCGGCAAGGACATTGCCGGCAAGGAATGCGCGCTGATTGCCTGCTGCGAAGAGGAAGACCTGACGGTGCTGGACGGCGTCCGCATCCCGATGGAACGGACCGCCGCCCTCAATAAGTGGAAGATGATCGGGGAGGTGCTGGTTCCCGGCGTCCTCAATAAAGGCGACGTTGATAAAACCGACGGCTGCGCCCAGGCAGCGGCCCTGGCGGAGAAAATCTGATAAGACGTCAGAAACGGCGCTGGCGCCAAAGTTACACAGCAACGTGCGGCATCAGAAGTTTAGGATCGACCCCTTTTTAAAGGGGTCGCGAGAATCCAAGGAGCAGAGCTCCTTGGCAGGCGCTCACCTTCTGTACTTCCGAAGCTGACCACAGCTTTGCTACTGATCACGAAGCGTGCGCAGCACCCCAAAAATAATCCAAAAAGATTTTGAGGCGGGGAACACACCCCGCCTTTTATCATTCCCGCGTATTTTCTTCCGGCAGACGATTGCTTTTCCGGCAGGGTATGGTATAATGATATTATAAGAGAAGATTATATTTTCCTGTTGCCGGTAGGCAGGCGACAGGATGCCGGCGGCGGGCTGACAGCCGGCCCGCCGGCCTTTACAGGAAACGGAGGAATCGTCTTATGAAAACCGTGATCATCGGCGGCGTCGCTGCCGGAACCAAAACCGCCGCCAAGCTCAAACGGGAAAATCCCGCCGCGGAGGTTGTCATCTATACCAAAAGTCAGGACATCTCCTATGCCGGCTGCGGGCTTCCATATTATATCGGCGGCTCGATTGCCTCCCGGGAGGAACTGATTGTCAACACCCCCGCCAAATACACCGGCCTGACCGGCGTCCCGGTCCACACCGGCTTCGAGGCGGTATCGGTCGATCCCGAGGCCAAAACCGTCTCTTTCGCGAACGGCGAGACGGTCGGGTATGACAACCTCGTAATTGCCACCGGCGCCGAGCCGGTTGTCCCGCCGGTGGAGGGCGTCACCCTTCCCGGCGTCTTCAAGGTGCGCACCCCCGAGGACGCGATCACCGCCCGCCAGTATATCGAGGAAAACGGCGTCAAAAAGGCGGTCGTGGTCGGCGGCGGCTTTATCGGGCTGGAAGTGGCCGAAAACTTGATGGAAAAGGGGATTGCGGTCACCGTCCTGGATATGGCGCCCCAGCTGATGCCCGGCGTCTTTGACAGCGAGATGGCCGACTACATCCGCCGCCAGCTCCAGTCGAAGGGGATGCGGGTGATGACCGGCACCGCCCTCCAGGGCATCCAGGGGGGAGAAAAGGTCACCGGCGTCGCGACGGCGGCCGGGAACCTCCCCGCCGACATCGTCTTCCTCGCGGTCGGCATCCGCCCCGCCACAAAGTTCCTCCAGGGCAGCGGCCTCCAGATGGACCGGGGCTGCATCCTTGTAAACGAATACCTTGAAACCAACCTGCCCCACATCTACGCCGTCGGCGACTGCGCGATGGTCAAAAACCGGGTTACCGGCAAGCCGATGTGGTCGGCGATGGGCTCCACCGCCAACATCGCCGGGCGGGCGCTCGCCCTCGGCCTCGGCGGGGAAAAGGCCGCCTACCCGGGCGCCCTCGGGACGGCAGTCGTCAAGCTGGCTGCCGATTTAAACGCCGCCAAGACCGGCCTGACCGAAAAGGCGGCCGCCGAAGCGGGCTACCCGGTCATCACCGCCACCTGCGCGATCGACGACAAAGCCCACTATTACCCCGGCTCTTCCTCCTTCATCATCAAGATGATCGCCGACAAGGAGACCCACAAGCTGCTCGGCCTGCAGATCGCCGGCCCCGGTGAGGTGGACAAGATGGCGGATATTGCCGTCGTCGGCATCAGCGCCGGCTTAAAGGCTGAGGATTTTATCATGATGGACTTCGCCTACGCGCCGCCTTTCTCGACGGCCATCCACCCCTTTGCCACCGCCTGCGGCGTCCTCTGCAACAAGCTCTCCGGCCGGCTGGAATCCTTCACCCCGGCGGAGTACATGGCCGGTGCCGCGAAGGGCTACCGGATCGTCGACCTCCTGCCCGCCCCGACCCTCACCGGTTTCGACTGGCTGGACATGACCAAACCCGAGACGGCGGAAGGGAAGTTTAAGAAGGACGAAAAGCTGCTGCTCGTCTGCTCGAGAGGCAAGCGGGCCTATCTCACCCAGAACAAGCTCCGCGCCCTCGGCTACACGAACACCCGGGTGCTGGAAGGCGGCGCGACCGTCAACGTCATCAAGCGCGCCCTCCCCTCCGGCGGCAAGCTCCCGGCGGCGGAAATCAAGCGCCTCAAGGGCCTCGGATGTCTCCAGGACAAGCGGTATGACGACGTTTTCAACGTCCGCATCATCACCCGCAACGGCAAGCTGACGGCGGAAGAGGGCCGGATCATCACCGAAGCCGCCGAAAAATTCGGCAGCGGCGCCTTCACGATGACCACCCGCCTGACGATCGAGATCCAGGGCGTCCGCTACGAAAACGTCGAGCCGCTGATTGCCTTCTTAAACGAGCATGGCCTCGAAACCGGCGGCACCGGTTCGCTGGTCCGCCCGGTCGTCTCCTGCAAGGGCACGACCTGCCAGTACGGCCTGATCGACACCTTTGATTTGAGCGAAAAGATCCACGAGCGGTTCTACAAAGGCTACCACGGCGTCACCCTGCCCCACAAGTTCAAAATCGCGGTGGGCGGCTGCCCGAACAACTGCGTCAAGCCCAGCCTCAACGACCTCGGCATCGTCGGCCAGCGTCTGCCGATGTTCGACTTCTCCAAGTGCCGGGGCTGCAAGGTCTGCCAGGTGGAGAACGCCTGCCCGATCAAGGTGGCGAAGCTTCAGGACGGCGTCCTGTCGGTCGACACCGCCGCCTGCAACAGCTGCGGCCGCTGCAAGGGCAAGTGCCCCTTCGGCGTGACCGAGGAGTATGTAAACGGCTGCAAGGTCTATATCGGCGGCAGATGGGGCAAGAAGGTGGCCTACGGCCGCCCGCTCTCCAAGCTGTTCACCTCGGAGGAGGAGGTCATGGACCTGATCGAGCGTGCCATCCTCTTCTTCCGCGACGAAGGGATCACCGGCGAACGGTTCTCCGATACGATCGACCGCCTCGGCTTTGACTACGTCGAAGACAAGCTGTTAAACGGCAAGATCGAGAAGGACTCGATCCTTGAGAAGAAAGTGACCGGCGGCGCGACCTGCTGATCCTTTTGCATAATGTAAAAAACCGGAAAGGGGATATCCTCTTTCCGGTTTTTTCATGTATATTCCCGTCGTTTCCCGGAACAATAAGGGAAAACGCATGGGAGGAATTGCCATGGAAGAACGCAGACTCACCGCCGCCATCCTGAAAAGCTTCCAAGCCGAACTGCTGGAACAGGAGCGCGCCCCCGCCACCATCGAAAAATACATGCACGATATCCGCACATTCTATTCTTGGCTGGGCAATAGGGAAGTGACCCCGGAAACCGTCCACGAGTGGAAGAAGTCCCTGACTGAACGTTTTAGTCCCGGCACCGTCAACGGCAAACTCGCCGCCCTGAACGCCCTTTTCACCTTCACCGGCTGGACCGACTGCCGCGCCCGTTCGCTTAAACTCCAACGCCGCGCCTTCCGGGACGACGCCCGCGAGCTGACCCGCGATGAATTCTACCGCCTGGTCGCGACCGCCGAACGCCTCGGCAAAGACCGCCTTGCCCTCCTCCTCGAAGCGATCGGTTCGACTGGCGTCCGGGTCAGTGAAGTGAAATACTTTACAGTGGAATCTGCCCGCCTGGGCCGCGCCGAAATCGC
>DVHA01000006.1 GCA_018712425.1 Candidatus Faecivivens stercoravium
GTCTTGCTTCGCAAGCCCTTAGAAAATTGTTTGCGGGCCGTACGGCATGGCCCGCATTTCGTGCAAAGCACGAAACCACAATTTTCTGAGGTACCAGCCTTTCTGGAAAGCGGGCGATATACTGCAACGGAAAATAAGCGTACAACCTGTGAAAAAGCGCGGTTTCCCGCTTGCGGGAAATGCCGGCCACGCCGTATGGCCGGCAAGCGGTTTTTCAGGTGTCCGGATTCCATCCGGACACCTGGGCTCATGCCCCTTCCATTCCCGCGATTTTTTGAAAAAAATCGAGTAAAACTTTTAATTCTTCGCACGTTTCTTTGCCACTTTAACGCCAGCGCCGATTCTTACGTTCCCGCTAAATTCGTTTTTCGACAGGCTCCCCGGGAGAATCGTTTCTTCCGGGATTTTTGCTGCCGGGGATGGAAAATATTTTCGAATTTTCCGGCAAATCCCTTGACAGATGGAAATATATGTTCTATAATAGAACGAGAGGGAACTTTTATTTGGTATAAATCCCGTGCCAATTTTCCCTAAAACACGAACAGGGGCCCCGCCCGCTTCCGCCGGCCCCGCTGTCAAAGGGGTGTTCCGATGGAACTGCTGCAAAAACTCTCGATCCTCGCCGACGCCGCCAAGTATGACGTCGCCTGCACCTCCTCCGGCGCCGATAAAACGCCTGTCCCCGGCGGCACCGGCAGTGCCGCCGCGGCCGGTATCTGCCACACCTTCACCGCCGACGGGCGGTGCGTCTCGCTGCTTAAAGTGCTCCTTTCCAACGCCTGCATCCACGACTGCCGCTATTGCCTGAACCGCCGCTCCAACGACGTCCCCCGCGCCACCTTCACCGCCGGGGAGCTGGCCGAGCTGACGATGCAGTTTTACCGCCGCAATTACATCGAGGGGCTGTTCCTCTCCTCCGGGGTGGTCAGAGACGCCGACTACACCGTCGAACAGATGATCCGGGTGTTGCGGATCCTGCGGGAGAAGTACCGGTTCTGCGGCTATATCCACGCCAAGGCAATCCCCGGGGCCGACCCGCGGCTGATCTGGCAGCTGGGGCTGCTGGCCGACCGGCTGAGCGTCAACATCGAGCTGCCCTCGGCCGGGAGCCTCCGGAAGCTGGCGCCGGGCAAGAGCCGGGAGATGATCCTTCTGCCGATGCGGCAGATCGGCGAGACCATCGCCGAAAACCGGGAGGATATCGTCCGCTACCGCCACGCCCCGCGGTTTGCCCCCGCCGGGCAGTCGACCCAGATGATCGTCGGGGCGTCGCCGGAACCCGACCGGCAGATTCTGCACCTGGCCGAGTCGCTCTACCAAAAATACGGCCTTAAACGGGTCTTCTTTTCCGCCTATATCCCGTTAAACGACGACCCCGCCCTGCCGGGGAAGGGGACGCCGCCGCCCCTTTTGCGGGAGCACCGGCTGTACCAGGCCGACTGGCTGCTGCGGTTTTACGGCTTTACGGCGGGGGAGCTGCTGGACGAGCGGCACCCGGACTTCGACCCGCTGCTCGACCCGAAGGAGAGCTGGGCGGTCGCCCACCCGGAGTTTTTCCCGGTGGAGGTCAACTCCGCCCCGCAGGAGGCGCTCCTGCGGGTGCCGGGCATCGGACCGCGGTCGGCCAGGCGGATTCTGGAGGCCAGGCGGTGCGGGAGCCTCGACTTCGCGGCGCTGAAACGGACCGGGGCGGTCATCCGCCGGGCGCAGTACTTTGTCACCTGCCGGGGGAAGCATCTGCTGCCGCCGGCGTTCAGCCCCGATTCGGTGCGGCTGGCCCTCATCAGCCGGGAAAAAAATCCCCCGGCGCAGATGATGCTGCCGGGGATGGAGAAGGCGCTGCGGCGGGCGGAGTGAGGGTATCCGGACGCGGGTTTAATCCGGGCGGCGGGGCGGGAGGCGCTTTTCCCACCTGCCCCTGTAAAAGCAGAAGGCCGAGACCCCAAACCCCAGCACCCAGCCGATGGGGGCCGCGAACCAGATGCCGGTCTCCTGGAGCACCCGGGAGAGCAGCACCGAGATGAGGATCTTGCTCAGCAGCTCGACAACCGACGAGAGGATGGTCGCGTTCACTTCCCCCAGCCCCCGCAGGGACGAGTTGAAGAGCCAGACCATCCCCAGCGCCGGGTAGAAGACCGCCTCAATCCGGATCATGACGGCCGCGACCGAGAGGATTCCCGTCTCCCCGCTGTCCAGGAACAGCTGCCCGACATACGGCCCCACAGCCAGCATGATCACCGCCGCGAGGCAGGAGAGGGCGAGGATGATCGCGGCAGCCTGCTTGACGCCGCGGTAGACCCGCTCCCGTTCCCCCGCGCCGAAATTCTGCCCGGCGTAGACCGAGAAGGAGAAGGCAAACTGGTTGAACAGCAGCACCGCGATGCTCTCGACCTTGCTGCCGACGGTGTAGGCCGCGACGGCCGAGGAGCCGAAGGAGTTGATGACGCCGGTGATGACGAACATCCCGACCGACAAAAGGCAGCTGGTCAGGCCCATCGGCAGCCCGTAACGGAGATATTCCCCGATCACTTCTTTATCCGGGGCCATATCCGCCTTTGTAAACCGGAAGATCGCGTACTTGCGGCGCATGTAAAGGAAACAGAGGACGGCCGACACCATCTGGGAGATGACCGTCGCATAGGCGACCCCGTCGACTGTCATATGGAAGGCGAGGACGAACAGGAGGTCGAGCAGGACATTTAAGACGGTGCAGAGGATCAGGAAATAGAGGGGGGTTTTGGAGTCGCCGACCGCCTTCAGGATGGACGCCACCGCGTTGTAGGCGATCTGGGCGAAGATCAGCCCGCAGGTGATCCGGATGTAGGTGACCGCGCCACCGATGATATCCTCCGGGGTCCCCAGCAGCCGCATCAGCGGCTCCGCCCCGAAAAAGGCGGCTGCCCCCAGCACGACCCCGAACAGGGCGGTCAGGTAGAGGGCGTTCACGGTGGCCCGGCGGACCTTCCCCCGGTCCCCGGCCCCGATCAGCTGGGAGACGACAATGCTCATCGCGTTGGTGACGCCGGTGGCGAGGAAGAGGAAGCAGGAGGTCGTCGAGCTGGTCGCGCCGATCGACGCCAGCGCCCCCGCCCCGACGAACCGGCCGAGCACCGCCGTGTCGACCATGGAATACATCAGCTGGAATACCCCGCCGACCATCATCGGCAGCGCGAAAAGGACGATATGCCGCGCGGGGCTGCCCCGGGTCATATCCCCGGGGACATAGGCTTCACGGCTTGTTTGGGACATACGTACCACCTGTCTTTCGATCATTTGCCATGTCCAGTATAAGGGAAGGCGGGGCAGGTGTAAATGACATCTGTCACAATAAGGGGAAATTTTGTAAAAAGGGGGGCGGGAAGATGGTCTACCGGTATGACGGCAGTTTTGACGGGTTCTGGAGCTGCGTCTTTATGAGCTTCCGCAACCGCGAGACGCCGGAACAGGTTTTAGCGCCGGACGAGCTGCCGCTGGCGTCGGGGGTGTGGGTCGAGACCCGGGAAGACTGGGCCGGGCGGGTGCGGAAGGGTATCCGGGCGCGGTTCGGGGAGGAGGTCTGGGACTACCTCCGGGACGGGTTTTTAAGCTGCCTCCCGGGGCGGGCGGGGATCCTGCTGCGGATGGTTCAGCGGCTCTACCGGTCGGGGGAAAAGGCGCTGGCCGACTGCCGCGACCCGGACGCCGCCGCCCTTCGGAAGGCGGTTTTGATGCTGCGGGAGGAGGGGCATAAGCTGGAAGGGTTTCTGCGGTTTTCCGGCTGCGGCGGGGTGCTGGCGGCGGTCATCCGGCCGAAAAACGGGGTGCTGCCGATGCTGGCGGCCCATTTCTCCGTCCGGTTCCCGGGGGAACGGTTTCTGATCTATGACGAGGGGCGGAAGCTTGCCTTTTTCCACGCGCCGGGGCAAAGGCAGTTCCTCGAGATCGACGGGCTGACCCTCCCGCCGCCGGATGAGACCGAACGGCTCTGCCGGGCGCTCTGGAAGGGGTTTTTGCAGGCGGTGTCCATCCGGGAACGGGAGAACCCGGGCTGCCAGAGGGCCCATCTGCCGCTGCGGTTCCGGCCCTGGATGACCGAGTTTATCGAAGAGGAGGGGCGGCCGGCGCTGGGGGATGGGGAAAAGTGATAAAAGTGGAGAACTCTTTTTATGCGGTCTGACGATATACAAAGCGGGAAGCGGTTTGTTATAATAAATATGACTATATAATCGAAAGGAGTTCTCAACTTTGCAGGACAAACTGACCAAACAGCTTCCATGGGTTCTGGCCCATCTGATCTGGTTTCTGGTGCTGCCGATGGCGGCCAACTTCTTCCCGGAGGACACCATCCCGGCGGTGCTGATGCTGATTTTAATGCTGGCCAACCCGATTTTCTGCGCGGTGACCGGCCTCACATACAGCCTGCGGGGTAACCGCAGCTGGCTGTTCCTCCTCTACCCGGTGGTCGGGTGGATTGGGACGCTGTTTATCTATTTTAACAGCTCTGCCTGGGTGTACGCGGTGCTGGGCATCTTTTGCAGCTTCCTGGGGCTGATTTTCGGCCGGTGGGCCTATAACCGGAAGAAATCCGAGGCCGAAAAGTGGGTCGAAAACCAGAAGCCGGCGAAAAAGGCGGCGCCCTCGGGCGAAAGCGCGGCAGCGGCCCGCAGCACCGCCAGCGACTATGCCCCCCGGGTCGCCTCCAAGACGGCGATGAAAAACCAGCAGAAGGCCGCCGCCCGCAAGGCCAAGGAACGGGCGGAAAAAGAGGAAAAAATCCGCCAAAAAAACGCCCCCAAGAAGAAGAAAAAGAAAAAGGGCGGGCACTAAAACGAAAACAGCGTCCCTATATGAACGGGGCGCTGTTTGCTTTAGGAGGTTTTATCATGTCGATCCTGAAAATTGCGTTTTTACAGCTGATGCCGGGGGCAGACGCCGGCGAAAACCGGGAGATCGGGCTGCGGGCCTGCCGGGAGGCGAAGGAGATGGGGGCGGATATCGCCCTGTTCCCGGAAATGTGGTCGAGCGGCTACCGGATCCCGGCGGCCGATGCCGAGCGGCGGGAACTGCCGGTCGCGGCGGACGGGCCGTTTGTCCGGGCCTTCCGGGAAGAGGCGGAAAAGCTCCGGATGGCTGTCGGCATCACCTACCTTGAGCGGTACGACCCGCTGCCGCGGAATACCCTCTCCCTCTTCGACCGGCGGGGGGAAGAGGTGCTGCGGTACGCGAAGGTGCACACCTGCGACTTCGACATCGAGCGGCAGCTGGCCCGCGGGGACGGGTTTTACACCGCGCCCCTCGAGACCGGGGCCGGGGTGGTGCAGGCCGGGGCGATGATCTGCTTCGACCGGGAGTTCCCTGAGAGCGCCCGGGTGCTGATGCTGGAGGGGGCGGAGCTGGTGCTGGTCCCGAACGCCTGCCCGATGGACTTAAACCGGTTAAGCCAGCTGCGGACGCGGGCGTTTGAGAATATGATGGCGGTTGCCACCTGCAACTACCCGGCAGGGCACCCCGACTGCAACGGCCATTCGACCCTCTTCGACGGGATCGCCTGGGAAGAGGGGGACGGCTCCCGGGACTGCTGCCTGCTGGAGGCGGGCGGGGAACCGGGGATTTACCTGGCGGCGCTCGACCTGGACAGGCTGCGGCGGTACCGGGAACGGGAGGTTTTCGGCAACGCCTACCGCCGGCCGGGGGTTTACCGGGCGCTGGCGGAGGAGGCGGTGCGGCCGCCGTTTGTCAGGGGGGACGCGAGGCGGTAAGGGGTCAGGAGACCCGGACGCCGGAGGCGTTGAGCCGGTGGCCGTCGACGGTCATGTTTGTCCCCAGGCGGCCGTCCGGGCAGAAGTAGTAGGTGTTGCCGTCGGCCAGCGTCAGCCAGCCGTTTTTCATCATCTTCCCTGACCCGCCGAACCAGTACCACTCGCCGTCAATCTGCGCCCAGGAGGATTCGTAGCGGGTGCCGTCGGATTTGCAGTAATACCAGTCGCCGTAGTCCTGCACCCACTCGTCGTGGGCCATTGTCCCGTCGGCCTTAAGGTACCGGTAGTTGCCGTCCTTCAGCCGCCAGCACTTGACGACCCCTGTGGCGTTGTCGTTTAAATAATACCAGTCCCCATCCGCCTGGTACCAGCCGGAACGGAGGCGGCTGCCGTCCGCGTCAAAGATAAAGGCTTTGCCGTTGTAGTACCGAAGGCTTTCATCGGGTTCTCCGGTACTCATCTTCATCAGAGCGGCGGTATTGGTGTCAAAATAGCAGGTCATGCCATCGATGACATGGGCCCCCAGGAGGCGGTGGCCGGTTTCATCCACATAACGCAGCCCCTTGTCATCGACCCATTCGCTTCGGGCCATTGTCCCGTCCGCTTTGACATAGCGGTAGTCGCCGTCGTCGCCGAACAGCCACGCCTTGGCCCGGGCGGTGCCGTCCGCAGCCAGGTAGTACCAGCTGCCGTTTGCTTCGTACCAGCCGTTTCGCATCTGGCTGCCGCCCTGGTCGTATACCCGGGCGGTACCGGCCGCATCGTAGCGGACCGTATAGGAGGTTTCGGCCTCTTTTTCCGCAGCTGCTGCCGTCTCCATGGGGGTGGGGGCGGCCACCGGGAGAACGGCCAGGCTCATCGACGCCAGCAGCAGGGCGGAGAGGAGGATTTTCGCCGGTTTGTTCATTGTGTATCAGGCTCCTTTCATGCCAAGGGCAGCACCCGAAGGGCTGCTGCCTATAAAATTACGACACCCGGACGCCGCTGCCGTTGACCCGGTGGCCGTCGATGGTCGTATTGGCCGCCATATGGCCGTCGGCGTAGAAGTAATAGGTGTTGCCGTCGGCCAGCGTCAGCCAGCCGTCCGCCATCATCTTGCCCGACCCGCCGAACCAGTACCACTTGCCGCCGATCTGCGCCCAGGAGGATTCGTAGCGGGTGCCGTCGGACTTGCAGTAGTACCAGTAGCCGTAGTCCTGCACCCATTCGTTTGCGGCCATCGAGCCGTCGGCTTTCAGGTAGCGGTATTTGCCGTCCTTCAGCCGCCAGCACTTGACGACGCCGGCGCCGTAATCGTTGATGCAGTACCACCTGCCGTCCGCCTGGTACCAGCCGGAGCGCACCTGGTTCCCGTTCCGGTCGTAGATGCGGGCCTTGCCGTTTTCGTCATAGCGGACGGTGTAGCCGGTGGTGGTGGAGCCGGAACCCGAACCGGTTTGAAGGACGCCGTTCGAATTAAAGGTGTAGCGGGTGCCGTCGATCGTGTGGGTGCCGGTGTACTTGACCCCGTCGGAATCGAGGTAGTTCCAGTTGCCGTAGTCCTGGATCCATTCGTCGTGGGCCATTGTCCCGTCGGCTTTCAGGTAGCGGGGGGCGCCGTCCTTGTCCCGCCAGCATTTGACGACGCCGGCGCCGTAGTCGTTGATGAAATACCATTCGTCATCGACTTCGTACCAGCCGGAACGCACCTGGTTGCCGTTCCGGTCGTAGATGCGGGCTTTGCCGTTTTCGTCATAGCGGACGGTGTAGGAGGTAGTGGTGGAACCGGAACCCGAGCCGGAGCCGGAGGTCTGTAAAACACCATTGGAATCAAAGGTGTACCATCTGCCGTCGATCCGGTGGCGGCCGGTGTATTTGCGGCCGTCGGAGTCGAGGTAGTACCAGTTGTGGTAGTCCTCGATCCACTCGTCGTGGGCCATCGTCCCGTCGGCCTTGAGGTAGCGGGGAGAGCCGTCCTCGCCGTTCCGCCAGCACTTGACGACGCCGGCGCCGTAGTCATTGAGGTAGAACCAGTCCCCTTCCGCCTGGAACCAGCCGGAATGGAGCATCTCGCCCCGGTCATCGTAGATGTAGGCCTTGCCGCCCCGGTAGACGAGGCCGGTGTAGCCGGAGGAGGAGCCGGAACTGCTGCCGGAATCAGAACCAGGTTCAGAACCGCCGCCCGTCAGGCTGGAATAAGAAGATTTTGTCCCATCGGTAGTCACAACCATCATATCAGACGGCGGGTCAATCAGCGAACCGTCAGACGAGAAGGTAAAGATTTTTGATTTTGTTCCGCCAGAGGAGCTGTTATAATAAAATTTACCCTCAGCCTGAATCAACTGTGGATGCTCTTCGAGCTGGATATAATAAACTTTTCCATTGTTATATACCCAGCCGCTCTGAATGCCGTTCCGTGTGACAAAGAAGGTGCTGAGCCAAATGGTCTGGGTGCTGCCCTTACGTTTTACGGCTGTCACATCTCGAAAACCGTAAGCTGTTGTGCTTTCGCCGCTGTATACTTCTTCCGGCGTCCGGCATCCGATTTTATTCCATGCTTCAGCGATAAGCGGCCCGATATCCTGCCGTGTATCCGTCGTTTCGCAGACCAGTTCATCGCCCCGCCTGAAAATGAATACCAGTTTATATGGTTCAAGGTCATTGCTGCTAAAGCCATTGGGGGCATATCCAAGTGAAATCGTATCCGTCGGCAGAATAATCGGGATACCGCCGGTAGATGCCAAGTTGTCGAAAGCGTCACTGCTGATTGCTGTCACCGTCTCGGGAATGACAATTGATTCAGCTTCACAGCCATAGAAGGCGTAATCGCCGACCGTCCGCGTCCCATTGCGGAGGGTGACGTTCTTATCCCCGGCCGCGTAACTGTAGAGCGTCTGGCCGTTCACTGAATAGAGCCCGCCGTCATAGGCAAGGAAGTTGCCGTTCCGCATCGAAACTTCAAAGCCTTCGGTCGGCTTAATCGAGGTAAAGTCGGTGTCCGAAAACTTTGCCCCGAGGACGAGGGTGCCGGGGGAAAGGGCGGTCGTGTTATCCGAGAAGCCGGTGATGCCGTCCCCGAGGATCAGGGTGTCGGGGGAGCTGCCGGTAACGCTCACCATCCGCGAGAGGTCGGCCGGGAGGAGGCCTTCCCCTTCGATTGTGACGGTGCCGGTGCTCTCGTCCCACGACCATTCAAAGCCGTTTTCCAGCCGCCCGACCAGCGACACCGTCGACGCGGCCGAGGCGGTCTGCTGCACCGCCGGAATGACCGCCGGGACCATTGTCAGGCTCATGGACGCCAGCAGCAGGGCCGATACCAGGATCTTTACGCTTCGTTTCATCGAACATTTCTCCTTTCGGGGGTTTTTGGGGCTTTTTAGCCCTCTGTACAATAAGTGTATAAAACGCCGCAAACTGTTGCGGAATTTTAAGTATTTTATCCCGGCTCGCCGGAAAGAAGGACGCCGTTTTCATCAAAACGGTATTCTTTTCCATTTAGCGTCCGGGCGCCGGTGAAGGGGGTCCCGTCGAGGCCGAGATAGTACCAGTTCCCGTAGTCCTCGATCCACTCGTTCCGGGCCATTTTGCCGTCGGCTTTGAGGTAGCGGGGAGAGCCGTCAGTCCCGTCCCGCCAGCAGCTGACGGCCCCCGCGCCGTAGCCGTTTAAGTAATACCAGTCTCCGTCCGCCTCGTACCAGCCGCTTTTCTGCATCTGGCCGTTGTCGTCGTAGATGTAGGCTTTCTCACCGCGGTAGACAAGCCCCTGGAAGCCGGTGTCGGGGCCGGTGCAGACGCCTTTCCCGCCGGTGGCTTCCGAGAGGGAGATGGGGGTCAGCGACTCGGTGGTGACAACCATCAGGTCGAGGGGCGGGTTGCGGAGGGAATAATCGGCGTTGAAGGCAAACCAGGCTTCCCGGTAGCCGCTGTCAGAAGAGGGGTAACGCTCCATGCCGTCCACTTTTGCGAGGTAGGCGCCGTGTTCGATGTAGGTGCCGTAGACCTTTTCCCCGTCGTATACCCAGCCGATCTGGTCATAAATTCCCTCTTTGGTGATGAAGAAGGTGTAGGGGGTGTGGTCGGTGCCCTCGGCGTAGAAGGTGCGTAGGCCATAGGAAGCGGGTTCCGACAGCCCCGCATAGATTTCCTCCGGCGTCCGGAAGCCGAGGTGCTCCCACGCCTCGATCAGCATCGGGACATGGTCGCCGGCACTCGACCAGGTGCAGCGCATTTCGCCCTCCCGCATATAGAAGAAAAACGGCTGGAACATATACACGTCCGCTTTCGACGCACGGTAGCCGATCGACTCGACCGATTCCGGGATGACGATGCCGACCGGCCCGCATTCGCCCATCGCGCTGAAGGTGTCGGGGTCGAGGGTGGTCACGCTCTCCGGCAGGATGATCGAGTCGGGCAGGCAGTCCAAAAAAGCGTAGGGCCCGACCGCTTCCACCCCGTCCGGGATGACGATGTCGGGGACGCCGGTGGCGTAGCTGATGAGGGTCTTGCCGTC
>DVHA01000081.1 GCA_018712425.1 Candidatus Faecivivens stercoravium
ATGGTCTCGCTCTCGCCGCCGGTGCAGACCGAGAGCACCTCCCGGTCAAAGTTCTCGTGCTCGCTCCCGTAATCGCCGAGGAAGTAGTTGTAGGTATTCCGCCCGCCGAGGAGGCAGTAGGTGCCGTCGACAATCAGGTACTTGTCGTGCAGCCGGCAGTGGAGCCCCTCGACGTCTAAAATGTTCAGCGGGTTATACAGCCGGATTTCAACGTTTTCGTAGCTGTCCAGCGCCGCGAAATGGTCGTTCCCGCCCATCCGGAGAAGCCCCGTCAGCCCGTCGGTGATGATCTGGATTTCCACCCCCCGCTCGGCCGCGGCTACAAGCGCCGCCATCACATCCTGGCCGCTGTCGTCGTCGTGGAAGTCAAAGGTCGAAAGGATAATCCGTTCTTTGGCCCCCTCGATCAGCCGCAGCCGGTGGATAAGGGCGTCCCAGTTGTGCTCGACCAGCATCACCCGGTCGTTTGTCACCTCTCCCTCTTCCCCGTAGAAGCCGGAGGCGGCGGGGATGGAGGACAGGTCGGAGACAGACGGGTAATGGGCCGCTATGACCAGCGACCCGATGATTACCCAGAGCAGCACCGCCCCGATCCCGGCCCCGATAACGACGCACCCTCTTTTGATCCACAGGGCGGCGGCCGCCCATCCTGTTGCTTTCAAAATAAAACCTCCCGTCCCACTCATGTTGGATACGCTTTTCAAATCCGCAGACAGGTATATTATACCACAGCCCCGCCGCCCATTTCTCCCATTTTTTATGACCATCTCCCGACCGGACGCCGTAGGCAAACCGGCGGTTTCAGGAGGCAGTTTTGTGTAAAGATAACAAAGATGGCCCGGCCTCCTCAATGTGGGAAAATATCCCTTGCCCGAAGGGCGGGAAATGTGATAGAATAAGTAAAGAGTATGGCCAGCGCCATGCCGTCGCCATAGAAAGGACCGTGACAGCAGCCGATGGACAACACCATTTCCGAAGTGCTTTCCTTTGTCGAGGAAAACGACGTCAAATTCATCCGTCTCACCTTCTGCGACCTCTTCGGCGTCCCGAAAAACGTCAGCATCATGCCGGGGGAGCTGGAGCGTGCCTTTACCGAAGGGATTTCCTTTGAACAGTCGGCGGTGGAAGGGTTTCAAAACGCCCCCTCCACCCTTTACCTGAAGCCGGACGCCGGCACCGTCTCCGCCCTTCCCTGGCGGCCGTCGGCCGGGCGGGTCATCCGGTTTTTCTGCGACATCGTCACCTCTGACGGGACCCCTTACGAAGGGTGCGCCCGCTCGATCCTCAAGCGGGCGGTGGCCCACGCCGCCCGGCACGGGCTCTCCTGCCAGGTGGGGACCGAGTGCGAGTTCTACCTCTTTAAGACCGACGAGTTCGGGGAACCGACCCTGACCCCCCACGACCACGCGGGCTACGCCGACATTGCCCCCCTCGACCGGGGGGAAAACGTCCGGCGGGAGATCTGCCTGACGCTGGAGGAGATGGGCTTCAACCCCGAAACCTCCCACCACGAAGCCGGCCCCGGCCAGAACGAGATTGATTTCCGGTTTTCCGACGCCCTGTCGGCCGCCGACAACCTCCTCGCCTTCCGGGCGGCGGTCAAGGCGATTGCCGCTAAGCACGGCCTCTACGCCAGCTTCCTCCCGAAACCCTTCCCCGACCGGAGCGGCAGCGGGATGCACGTCAACTTTTCACTGGTGCGGAACGGCAAAAACATCATCCATGCCGCCGACGGCCTCCACGACCCGATGTCGGAACAGTTTGTCGAAGGGGTGCTGCGGCACGCGCCGGAGATGGCCGCCTTCTTAAACCCGCTGCCCAACTCCTACCGGCGGCTGGGGCAGTTTGAGGCCCCCCGGGGGATCGGCTGGGCGAAAAACGGCGCCGGCCCCCACATCATCCACGTCCCCCCGGCCCTCGGGGAACAGGCGCGGATCGAGCTGCGCAGCCCCGACCCCTGCTGCAACCCCTATCTGGCCTTCGCGCTGCTCTTAGAAGCGGGGCTCTCCGGCCTGGAAGGGGGATACCCCCTGCGGGCGCAGGCGGGGACCGAAATGGCGCCGGGGGAAGAGCTGCTGCCGGAAGACCTGCCGGCAGCCCTCACCACCGCCGGAAACTCCCCGCTTATCGCCCGGGTTTTCCCCGAATCGCTGCGGGAAACCTATTTTACCCGCAAGCGGCAGGAGGCGGAAGCCTATATCGCCGGCGACGCGGCGGCCTATGACTTTGCCCACTATTTCCCCTACTACTGATTCGGATCAAAATCGGTAGAAAAGGAGAAACAGGATGGAAAGCGTATTGATTGCCGCCGGGGCGGAAAACGCCCGCAAAACCTTAGCCGACCTCATCCGTCCCATCGGGGCCCAGATTGTCCACACGGCCCGGAGCGGACGGGAAACCCGGCAGATGCTCGCCGAGCACCCCTACGACCTGGTCATCGTCAACGCCCCATTGCCGGACGAATCCGGCGTGGAGCTGGCTATCCACGTCTGCGGCGGCCTCTCGGGGGCGATCCTGCTGGTCAAGTCAGACCTCTACCCCGCCGCCGAACGGGCGGAAAGCTATGGGGCATTGGTCCTCTCCAAACCGTTAAACCGCGGGGCATTCCTGCGCTGCGTGCGGCTCAGTGAAATACAGTTAAACCGGCTGGGCGCCCTGCAGCGGGAAAACCGGCAGTTAAAAGATAAAATCGAGGAGATCCGCCTGACCGACCGGGCCAAATGCCTGCTGATCGAGTTTGAGCGGCTGTCCGAAACCGAGGCCCACCGATATATAGAGAAACGGGCCATGGACCTGCGCGCGCCGAAAATCACCGTCGCGCGGGAGATCATCCGCCGGTACGAAAACAGATAAAAACCGGCAAAACCGCAACCAAAAGGGGATTGGATCACATGTATTACAAAAATGGGCTTGATAAGCTGCATGAAGAATGCGGCGTCTTCGGCATTGTCACCACATCGGACGAGGCGGCGGGCATCACCTACAACGCCCTGCTCGCCCTCCAGCACCGGGGCCAGGAAGGGGCCGGCATCGCCATCCAGCGGGACGGTTCCATCCTTTACCACAAGGACGTCGGGCTTGTGAGCGAAGTCTTCGGCCGCGACGTTTTAGACAAGCTGCCGAAAGCGCATATGGCCATCGGCCATGTCCGCTATTCCACCACCGGCATAAATTCCCAGAAAAACACCCAGCCCATGATCACCGAGTACCTGAAAGGCCGCCTTGCCACCGCCCACAACGGGAATATTGTCAACGCCGCCGAAATCCGGGAAAAACTGGTTAGCGTGGGCTGTAGTTTTGCCGCCACCAACGACACCGAGGTCATCTCCTCGCTGATCGCCTGGGAGGCGCTGCGGGGGGAATCGGTTGAGGAGGCGGTCGCCGACGCGGCGAGACAGCTAAAAGGCGCCTTCTCCCTCGTCGTCCTCTCCAGCCGGGGCAAGCTGATCGCCTTCCGGGACGGGACCGGCTTCCGGCCCCTCTGCCTCGGGAAAAACGCCCAGGGGTGGGCGGTGGCGTCCGAGTCCTGCGGGCTGGACAGCGCCGGGTTTACCTTCGTCCGGGATATCCAGCCGGGGGAGATGGTCGTCATCGGCGGGGACGGTTCGGTCGAGAGCCGGATGGTCCTCCCCGGCCGGAAAAAGGGGCTCTGCATCTTTGAATACGTCTATATTGCCCGCACCGACTCGGTGATCGACGGCCTCAGCGTCTACCAGGCCCGGATGGAGATGGGCCGGCAGCTGGCCCGGGAGTTCCCGGTCGAGGCCGACATGGTCTGCGGCGTCCCCGACTCGGGGCTGGAGGCGGCGATGGGCTACGCCGAGGAAAGCGGCATCCCCTACGGCTTCGGCTTTGTCAAAAACCGCTACATCGGCCGCAGCTTCATCTACCCCACCCAGGAGCAGCGGGACGCGGCCGTCCGGCTGAAGCTAAACCCGCTCTCGGTTAATGTAAAGGGCAAGCGGATTATCCTGATTGACGACTCGATCGTCCGCGGCACCACCTCCGCCAAGATTATCCAGAACCTCAAGCAGGCGGGCGCCAAGGAAGTCCACCTGCGGATCGCCTCCCCGCCCGTCCGGCACGGCTGCCACTTCGGCACCGACATCGACAGCGAGGAGAACCTGATCGCGAACCAGCTTACGCTCGACGGCATCTGCCGGAAGATCGGCGCCGATTCGCTGGGGTATATCAGCATCGACGGGCTGAAAAAGGCCTGCACCGGCTGCGCCTTATCCTTCTGCACCGGCTGCTTCGACGGCGGCTACCCGGTGGACGTCGGCAGCGAACACACCAAGGGGCAGTTCGAAAGCGATGGGGTGTAATTGAATTATCCGATACACCTTACAGATACAGAAAAAAATTGAAAGGAATGGTCAACTAAGATGGACAAGAAAGCATACCTCATCCTGGAAAACGGGAAAATTTTTGAAGGCAGGTCCTTCGGCGCCGAAGGGGCCGTAACCGGCGAGGTCGTTTTCACCACCGCCATGACCGGTTACCTGGAGACGCTGACCGACCCCAGCTACTATGGGCAGATCGTCGTCCAGACCTTCCCCTTAATCGGCAACTACGGCGTCATCCCCGAGGACTTCGAAAGCGAAGCCCCCGCCCTCAAAGGCTATATCGTCCGGGAGGTATGCGAGAACCCGTCCAACTTCCGCTGCCAGGGGGACCTGGACGCCTACCTCAAAAAGATGGGGATCATCGGCCTCTGCGGCATCGATACGAGAGCCCTGACCCGGATTATCCGGGAACACGGGGTTATGAACGGCCGGATTGCTTCGAACCCGTCCGACGCCGATCTGGAGGAGATCCGCTCCTACCTCGTCAAAGAGGCGGTCGAATCGGTCACCACCGGCAAGGCCTACACCTTAAACCCTGAAACCACCCGCTACCATGTCGTCCTGTGGGACTTCGGCGCCAAGATGAACATCGAACGGGAACTGGTCAAACGCGGCTGCGAAGTGACCGTCGTCCCGGCAGAAACTTCCGCCGAAGAAATCCTCGGGATGAACCCCGACGGGATCATGCTTTCTAACGGCCCCGGCGACCCGGCCGAAAACACCGGCATCATCGCCGAGCTCCGGAAGGTCTCGGAGAGCGGCAAGCCCATCTTCGGCATCTGCCTCGGCCACCAGCTTTTAGCCCTCGCCCGCGGCGGCAAGACGGTCAAGCTGAAATACGGCCACAGAGGCGCCAACCAGCCGGTCAAAAACCTCAGTTCCGACCGGGTCTTCGTCTCCAGCCAGAACCACGGCTACGCGGTCGACACCGAACACCTCCCCCAGGGCGGCGAGATGAGCTATCTAAATGCCAACGACGGCACCTGCGAAGGGATCCGGTACACCGATATCCCCGCCTTCACCGTCCAGTTCCACCCGGAGGCCTGCGGCGGCCCCCACGATACCAATTTCCTCTTCGATGAATTCACCGCCCTGATGGACGCCCACAAGGCGTAAGGGGGGCCCGCCAATGGAAATCCAGTTTACAAAAATGCACGGCTGCGGCAACGACTATATCTATGTCGACATGTTTAAAACCCCGGCCTTCGACTTTGAAAAAGCGGCCATTGCCCTCTCCGACCGGCACTTCGGCATCGGCGGCGACGGGGTGATCTGCATCTGCCCGTCGGATAAGGCGGACGCGAAGATGCGGATGTTTAACGCCGACGGCAGCGAGGGGAAGATGTGCGGCAACGGGGTGCGGTGTGTCGGGAAATACGTCTACGACAGCGGCATCGCCCGGAAGGAAACAATCACCATCGAGACCTTAAGCGGCATCAAGACCCTCCGGATGCAGGTGGAGGGCGGCAGGGCCGTCGCCGCCACCGTCGACATGGGGGCGCCGGTCCTCACCCCGAAGGAGATCCCGGCGGACTTCCCGGGAGAAAGGGCCGTCTCGGTCCCGCTTACCGTCGACGGGAAGGAATACAAGGTCACCTGCGTCTCGATGGGCAACCCCCACGCGGTC
Source organism: Candidatus Faecivivens stercoravium (assembly GCA_018712425.1). Taxonomy (GTDB): domain Bacteria; phylum Bacillota; class Clostridia; order Oscillospirales; family Ruminococcaceae; genus Faecivivens; species Faecivivens stercoravium. Next base: position 5,974 of record DVHA01000081.1, read on the forward strand.
GTTTTCATCGACTTCGACCCGATGGAGCTGGACCTCCCAAAAATCGGCCCGCTCTTTGAGCACCACCCCGCCTTCCCGGAAGGGGTCAACACCGAGTTTATCCAGCAGCTGGATGAAAAGACCCTCAAAATGCGGGTCTGGGAACGCGGCAGCGGGGAGACCTGGGCCTGCGGGACCGGGACCTGTGCATCGGTCGTCGCGGCGGTGTTAAACGGCCGGTGCAGGATGGGAGAGGATGTGCTGGTCCACCTGCGGGGCGGCGACCTCGTCATCCGCTATACCAAAGAGACCGTCTATATGACCGGCCCGGCGGTGACCGCCTTTACCGGCAGCGTCGAGCTTTCCGACTACGGCATCTAAACCCCGAAACATACCGTCCCGCAAGCGGCGGTGCTGCAAACAGAATATCATAAAGAGGAGGTAAGGGCTGTAAAAACTTACAGCCCGAAGAGAACCGATGGCAAAATATATATTCGTAACCGGCGGCGTTGTATCCGGACTGGGCAAGGGCATTACGGCGGCCTCTTTGGGGCGGCTGCTCAAATGCCGCGGCCTGACCGTTGCCGCACAGAAGCTTGACCCCTACATCAACGTCGACCCCGGCACCATGAGCCCCTATCAGCACGGCGAGGTCTTCGTCACCGAGGACGGCGCCGAAACCGACCTCGACCTCGGCCACTATGAGCGCTTCATCGACGAAGACCTAAACCGGTTCTCCAACCTGACCACCGGCAAGGTCTACTGGAACGTCCTGAACAAAGAGCGCGCCGGCGAATACCTCGGCTCGACCGTCCAGGTCATCCCCCATATCACCAACGAGATCAAGAGCTTCATCTACTCGGTCGCCCACAAGACCCAGGCGGACGTCGTCATCACCGAAATCGGCGGCACCACCGGCGACATCGAGTCCCAGCCCTTCCTCGAGGCGATCCGCCAGGTCTCCCACGAAGTCGGGCGGGAGGACTGCCTCTTTATCCACGTCACCCTCGTCCCCTATATCTCCGGCTCCAACGAGCACAAGACCAAACCGACCCAGCATTCGGTCCGGGAGCTGCAGGGGCTGGGCATCACCCCTGACATCATCGTCTGCCGGGTGGATGAGCCGATCGACCAGAGCGTCAAGGACAAGATCGCCCTCTTCTGCAACGTCGAAAAGGACTGCGTCATCGAAAACCGGACGCTGCCGGTCCTCTACCAGGCCCCGATGATGCTGGAGGAAAGCCATTTGGCCGACATCGTCTGCCGCAAGATGAACATCCAGTACGACCACTGCGACCTGTCCGAATGGACCGCAATGCTGGAACGGATTGAAAAGGCGACCAAACCCGTCAAGATCGCCCTCGTCGGCAAATATGTCCAGCTGCACGACGCCTACCTCTCGGTCGCCGAAGCCCTCGCCCACGCGGGGTATGAAAACGGCGCGAAGGTGGAGATCGACTGGGTCGACTCCGAGCAGATCACCGACGAGAACGCCGGGCAGATGCTGGGCCATGCCGACGGGATTATCCTCCCCGGCGGCTTCGGTGACCGCGGCATCGAAGGGATGATCGCCGCCTGCCGGTACGCCCGGGAGAACAACGTTCCCTACTTCGGCATCTGCCTTGGGATGCAGATCGCCGTCATCGAATACGCCCGCAACGTCTGCGGCCTTACTGGCGCCAACTCCCGCGAGTTCACCCCCGAAAACCCCTACTGCGTCATCGACCTGATGCCCGACCAGCAGGGGAACCTCCCCAAAGGCGGCACGATGCGGCTCGGGCGCTACCCCTGCGTCATCAAGGCGGGGAGCAAGATGTTCGAGGCTTACGGCAAGGCGGAGATCGGCGAACGCCACCGCCACCGGTACGAGTTCAATAACCAGTTCCGCAAGCAGATTGAAGACGCCGGCCTGACCGTATCCGGCAGCTCCCCCGACGGGCGGCTGGTCGAGACGGTCGAGATCACCGACCGGGATTTCTATATCGGCGTCCAGTTCCACCCCGAGTTCAAGTCCCGTCCCAACCGCGCCCATCCGCTCTTTAAGAGCTTCATCGCCGCTTCGCTGAAGAAGGCGGACGAAAAAGCGGGGAAATAACCCGCTCCTGACAGATAGAGAAAAAGGCGGGGTGGAAACACCTCGCCTCCGGTTTTCGAAAAGTTTTTGCTAGAAGGTAAAAATCGGCGCTGGCGCTGAAATTACGAAGAAACGGGCGAAGATCAGAAGTTTAGGGTCCAGCCCTTTTTAAAGGGCTGGCGGGAGTGGAGAGGGCAGAGCCCTTTCCCAGGCTCCCATCTTCCGTACTTCCGAAGCTGTCCACAGCTTTGCCGCTGATAACGAAGCGTGCGCAGCACCCAAAATATACTCTGAAAAACTTTTCGACAACCGGAGGCGAGAGAAAAACCATCCCGCCTCAAAAAGAGAGTAATTATACACTAAGGAGGAACCACCATGAAAATCAACCGCCACTACCTCGATCTGGAGAAGAGCTACCTCTTCACCGACATCAACCACAAGGTTGCCGCCTACCAGGCGTCCCACCCCGGCCAGTCGATCATCCGCCTCGGCATCGGCGACGTCACCCTCCCCCTCTGCCCCGCCGTCGTCTCGGCCCTCGAGAAGGCGAGCGCTGAAATGGGGGTCAAGGAGACCTTCCGCGGCTACGGCCCGGAACAGGGGTATGACTTCCTGCGGGAGGCGATCGCCCGGTATTACGAGAAGAAGGGCGTCACCCTTCAGATGGACGAGATTTTTGTGAGCGACGGCGCGAAATCGGACGTCGGCAACATCCTCGACCTCTTTGATAAAGACAACACCGTCCTTGTCCCCGACCCCGTCTACCCGGTCTATGTCGACACCAACGTCATGGCCGGCCGGAAGGTGGTCTACGCCAATGCGACGGCGGAAAACGGGTTCCTGCCGATGCCGGACGATTCGGTCGACGCCGATATCATCTATATCTGCTCCCCCAATAACCCCACCGGCGCGGTCTATACCCATGACCAGCTGAAGGCATGGGTCGATTACGCGAAGAAGAAAGACGCCGTCATCCTCTTTGACGCCGCCTACGAGTGCTTTGTCGCCGATTCCTCCCTCCCCCGCTCGATCTACGAGGTCGAAGGGGCGAAGGAAGTGGCGATTGAGTTTTGCTCCTTCTCCAAGACCGCCGGTTTCACCGGCACCCGCTGCGGCTATACCGTCGTCCCGAAGGCGCTCGTCCGGGAGGGGGCGGAGCTGAACGGTTTCTGGCTCCGCCGCCAGACCACCAAGTTCAACGGCGTCCCCTATATCGTCCAGCGGGGGGCGGAAGCGGTCTTCACCGAGGAGGGCCAGGCCCAGACGAGAGCGAACATCGACTACTACCGCCAGAACGCCAAGGTCCTCGCGGACACCCTCGATTCCCTCGGCATCCGCTACACCGGCGGCAAAAACTCCCCCTATATCTGGATGGAGTGCCCGAACGGAATGAAGAGCTGGGACTTCTTCGACCTGCTGCTGGAGAAGGCCGGGGTCGTCGGCACGCCGGGCGCCGGTTTCGGCAAAAACGGCGAAGGGTTCTTCCGGCTCACCGCCTTCAACGACCATGAGAACACCGCCGAAGCGGCGGAGCGGCTGAAAAAGCTGCTGGGCGAGTTGCTGAACAGGTAAAATAAAGCCAAAACACCCCGGATGGGACGCCGATGCACGCCCATCCGGGGTGTTTTCTGTTATCGCTCTTTTATCAATGGCTGAGGCGAGCGGCGCACCAGCCGTTCTCCTCCTGCTGGTCGGCGACCGCAAAGCCGTATTCCCGCATGACCGAAAGGACCTCTTCCGCCCGCTCGGTGATGATGCCGGAGATGATGAGGTCGCCGCCCGGCTTCAGGCAGCGGACAAAGAGGGGCGCCATGCCGATCAGGACGTCGGCGACAATGTTCGCGAGGATTAAATCAACCGGCTCAGCTGCCAGCTGGTCCGCCAATGCATCGTCAGTGAGGACATTCCCGGCGATGATCGAGAGCCGCTCATCCTGGACGCCGTTCAGCTCGGCGTTTTCCCCGGCGATCTTGACCGCCAGCGGGTCGATGTCGACCGCCGTCACCTCTCCTGCCCCCAGAAGCAGCGCCGCAATCGACAGAATCCCGCTGCCGCAGCCCATGTCCAGCACCTTCTCCCCCTCCACCGGCAGCTTGTCCAGCATCGAGAGGACCAGCCGGGTGGTGTTGTGGCCGCCGGTGCCGAAGGCCATGCCGGGGTTTAGGAGCAGCTGTTTCTGCCCCGGCTTTAAGTCCACCTTTTCCCACTCGGGGACGATGATCAGGTTGCCGCTGATTTCAATCGGGTGGTAGTACTTCTGCCAGGCGGTTTCCCACTCCTCCTGCTCCTTGTAGACGACCTCGACCGTCAACGGCCCGAGGTCAATCCCTTCCTCCGCCGCCGGCAGGCGGGTGAGGTCGGACCTGATCTGGGAGAGGGTCTCGTAGCCGTCGGGGGTGTCGGTCAGGTAGAATTTCACCTTGGTGTCGCAGTGCTCCATCTTCTCCATCAGGCCCTCGTCCACATAGTCCCAGTAGACGGTGGTATCGGAGAGAAAGTTCTGGAAGTCGGCCGCATCCTCGATCATCACCTGGTTGACGCCGTGGGCCATCAGGAAGCCGGTGACAATTTCAATCCCTTCGGTGGTGGTCTGGATGCTGATTTCTGCCCAGTTCATAGCGGGTCACGCTCCTTTTTATTTGATTAAGGCCTTTGATTCTTTTTTCCTGGGCGGAACCCAGGGAAAGAAGCTCCAGAGGGTATTTGCCGGGCTGCGCCCGGCAAATACCCGATTATTTTTATAATATTTTGGGTGCTGCGCACGCTTCGTTATCAGTGGCAAAACTGTGGACAGCTTCGGAAGTACAGAAGATGAGAGCCTGGGAAAGGGCTCTGCCCTCTCCACTCCTGCCAGCCCTTTAAAAAGGGCTGGACCCTAAACTTCTGATCTTCGCCCGTTTCTTCGTAATATCAGCGCCAGCGCCGATTGTTACGTTTCAAAAACAGATTTTCCGACAGTTGCCTACAAAATCTCCGCCAAAAGCCCGTTGGAAACGAGCATCCCCTTTTCGGTGATGGCGATGCGGCCGTCCTTCCGCTCCATCAGCCCCGCCCGGATATAGGGCGCGCAGCGGGCAGCGAACGCCGCCTGTTCCTCCGGCGTAAAGGCAGGGTCAAGGGCGGCAATCTCCGAAAGGGAAACCCCTTCCGCCAGCCGCAGCCCCAGCATCAGCCGCTCGGTATACCCGCCGCAGCTCCCGTCATCTTCAACTGCCGAGACCGCTCCCCCTTTTTCGATATAGAGGGCGAGGTCGGCGGGGTTATAAAACCGCTTTCCGCCGAAGCAGGAGTGGGCCGCCGGGCCGAAGCCGATGTACGGGGTATCCCGCCAGTATTTGCGGTTGTGGCGGCTCTCATAGCCCGGCCGGGCGAAGTTGGAGATTTCGTAATGGGTGAAGCCTGCCGCCCGCAATGTTTCGCAGACAGTGAGATAAAAGTCCGCCGCCTCGTCGTCCGATGGGCAGTCGGTTTCGGCGTGGCGTCTGGCAAAGGGGGTGCCGGGCTCGATCTTGAGGAGGTAGCAGGAGAGGTGGTCGGGGTGTAAGGCCAGGATTTTTTCCAGCGTCTCCCGGAGGGAATCCGCCGTCTGGTAAGGGATTCCGAGCATCAGGTCAAGGGAAAGGTTTTTAAACCCCGCCTCCCGCGCCTCTTTTACCGCCTCCGCCGCCCGGGCGAAGGTGTGACGCCGGCCGAGGGCGCGGAGCTCCCGGTCGACGCCCGACTGGACACCGTAGGAGAGCCGGTTGATGCCGAGGGCGCGCACCGCCTGCAAATAGCCGGGGCTGACCGTCTCGGGGTTTGCCTCCATCGTCCATTCCCCCTCCGGCAGGAGGGTAAAGCTCTCCCGGAGGGCGGCGAGAATCCCGCCGATTTCGTCCGGGGAAAGGACAGAGGGAGTGCCGCCGCCGAAAAAGATGGTGTCAACGGGGATCCCCTGCCCTTTATAGCTGCGGATTTCTTCCCCGAGCGCCGCCAGATACCCCGCCTTCTGGTCCTGCCGGACCCGGGAGTAAAAGTCGCAGTAGCCGCATTTGGAGGCACAGAAGGGGACGTGGATATAAATCCCAACGGGATCGTCCGTCCTGCGGGGCTGGGCGGCCGGCCCTGCGGTTTTCCCCGGGGTTCCCGAAAGGTTAGTCATCCAGCTTCAAGACGGCCATAAACGCCTCCTGGGGCACCTCTACGCTGCCCAGTTTGCGCATCCGCTTTTTGCCCTCCTTCTGCTTTTCCAGCAGCTTCTTTTTCCGGGTGATGTCGCCGCCGTAGCATTTGGCGAGGACGTCCTTCCGGAGGGCCTTGACCGTCTCCCGGGCGATAATCTTGCCGCCGATGGCCGCCTGGATCGGCACCTCGAACAGCTGGCGGGGGATGTTCTCCTTGAGGTTTTCGGCGATCTTCCGGGCGCGGGGATAGGCCGAGTCGGCGAAGACGATAAACGAAAGGGCGTCGACGATCTCGCCGTTTAGGAGGAAATCCAGCTTAACCAGCTTGGACTCCCGGTACTCCTTAAACTCGTAATCGAAGGAGGCGTAGCCCTTGGTGCGGGACTTGAGGGCGTCGAAGAAGTCGTAGATGATCTCGGCCAGCGGCAGTTCATAGTGCAGCTCGACCCGGGTCTCTTCGAGGTAGCTCATGTCAAAGTAGATCCCCCGCCGCTCCTGGCAGAGGGTCATGATGTTGCCGACAAACTCGACCGGGGTGAGGATGTTCGCCTTGACATAGGGCTCCTCCGCCTTCGCGATCAGCGTCTGGTCGGGGTAGTTGGTCGGGTTGTCGATATAGATGACGCTGCCGTCGGTCTTGGTGAGCCGGTAGATGACCGACGGGGCGGTGGTGACGAGGTCAAGGTTGAATTCCCGTTCCAGCCGCTCCTGGATAACCTCCAGGTGCAGAAGGCCGAGGAAGCCGCACCGGAACCCAAAGCCCAGCGCCACCGACGTCTCCGGCTCGAAGGAGAGGGAGGCGTCGTTCAGCTGTAACTTTTCCAATGCTTCCCGCAGGTCGGGGTATTTGGCCCCGTCGGCGGGGTAGATGCCGCAGTAGACCATCGGGTTGACCTTGCGGTAGCCGGCCAGCGGCTGTTCCGCCGGGCGGGTGGCCAGC
>DVHA01000082.1 GCA_018712425.1 Candidatus Faecivivens stercoravium
GGGGTAATCTTCGCCCGCGGCAGGGCGGAAAAGTAGTCCTTGACCCGCCCGATCACCCGGTAGGCGTCCCCGGCGGCCAGCAGTTCCCGGAGCCCCGCCATATCCATCCGGGCGGGCTTGTCCGCCGGGGGATTCGCTCCCCCTCCCGGAGGGTTTAACAGGTGGACGCCGCCGCTCTGGATGACATTTTCCCGGTCGGCGGCCTGGAGGCGGCGCACCTCGGCCGACAGCCGGTAGACCAGCACCGGCGAACCGATATAGAAATTGACGCTGAAATGGAGGTATTCCCGGAAGAGGCCGTCCGCCTCCCGGGCCTTCTTTTCCAAGCCTTCCCCGTCCTTCATATCCAGGATGACCGCGTAAACTGCCCGGCTCCCCCGCTCCAGCGAGACGATGTGGTCGGAGTTGGTGGTGCCGTAGAGCACCTCCGAAAGGACGTTGTAAACGCAGTAGTCCAGCTCCCGGTCGGGCCAGCCGGAAATGGCGGGCTGGGCGAGGTCGACGGTGCAGAGCATCGGCAGCATCGGCAGGTTTTCCGCCCCTTCCTTAGTCGCCCCGTACCATTCCATCAGCCGCTCCTTGGCGGCCCGGGAGACGATCTGGGGGTCAGGCGGGATTTTCTCGGAGATCAGGTCCAGCCAGAACTGCCGCCAGAGGAGTCCGCTGTTCTCCTCCCAGTAGCGGCCGTAATCGACATACCGTTTCTGCACCCGCATCGCCTTGACCATATTGACCGCCCGCCGGAGGGCGTCCTCCAGCTCGGAAGGCGGGCTCATCTTGCCGATAAAATCGACGGTATCCAGCTTGATCGCCGTCTGGGCGTAGTGGAAGCGGGTGTGGTTGGTGAGGAAGATGTTGCGGGTCTGATAGCCCTGTTCCCGCACCCAGCTTAGCAGCTCGATCCCGCTCTCCCCCGGCATTTCGATGTCGCAGACCATGATGTCCACCGGTTCGGCGCGGAAGACCTCTTTGGCCGCGGCGGCGCTCAAAGCCGTCCGCTTTTCCGCGATTTCCAGCTTATCCCAATCGACGGTCGCCAGCAGCATCTGGAGCATACTCTGGTCATCGTCCACAATTAAAACCGTCAAGGCTTTCCCTCCTCCTGATATTCGCTTCCAGCCGGTTCCCGTTCGGCCGGCAGCCGCAGCTCCACCCGCGCCCCCGACGGGACGGCATTGGAAAGGGTGACCGACGCTTCCTCCCCATACATCAGGGAAAGGGAACGGATGATATTACGGATGCCGATGTGCTGTCCGTCCGGGCTTTCAATCCAGGCGGGGTCCCGGAACTTCGCGAGCGCTTCTTCGGTAAAGCCGGCCCCGTCGTCCTCAACCGTGACGGCAAGGGTTCCCCCCTCCACCCGGGCCGAGAGGAAGACCGACATCATCCGCCCCGGTGAAAGGGCGTGCTTGACGCTGTTTTCCACAAAAGTATAGACGGAAAAAGGCAGCACCCGGCAGCCCTGGGCCTCTTCCTGGATATCGGCCATCAGCATCACCGACCCGGGGCTCTGGAGCCCCACCATATCCAGGTAGTTTTCAATATGGGCGACCTCCTCCCGCAGCGGGACGTTGGAAGCATGCCGCCGCAGCGAATAGCGGATATACCGCCCAAGATACCCGATAAACTGGTACATGTTTTCATACTGCTTCAATTTGCCGAAATTGACGATGGTCGTCAGGGCGTTTAAGAAAAAGTGCGGCCGCATCTGCATATAAAGGAAGTTCAGTTCCGCCTGCTGCTGCCGCAGCTTTTCCTCGTAGACCTGGATTTTCAGGTCGCGGATCTGCCCGGTCATCTGGTTGAAGGCGGAATTGACCCGGGCGTACTCCTCCGGGACGCCGTAGGGGGAGATCTGGTAGTTTAGATTCCCGGCACTGAGCTCCCGGATCCCCTTTTCGAGGCCGGAGAGGGGCCGCAGCACCCACCGGCGGATGAGGAGGATCGCCCCGGCCAGCACCAGCAGCATGATGGCGCTGAGCCCTAGAAGCAGCGGGAAGGTCGAACCGCTGCCGAGGAACGGGCCCTGGGGGAAAGTCTCCCAGAGGATGAAACCGTTGGGCGAGCTCTCCTGGATCACCATCCAGTTCCTCCGCCCGTCGGTATAGCCATCCCGTCCGGGGTCGAGGGCAATCCCCTCCTCCCGGAGCGTCCCGGCGCCCACCAGCGCCTGCCCGTCCGGCCCGGTCATATAAATGGCGGTTTCCGGCGAGGCGGAAAGCCGCTCCTGGACGGCGGCAATGTCGATCAGCGCCCCGTAGACCAGCGGCCCGTTGACCGCCGTCTCGACAATCTGGTAGAGGTAGGCGTCCCCTGCAAGCCGGCCGGCTTTCCACCGGTGGTCGGTGAGATAGTCTTCATACCCGCCGGTGACCATCTCCCGCAGTTCCCGGGCGTCCTGGTAGTTCAAAGCCGAGGAGTAAACGGTGATATAACAGTCGGTAGACGGGCAGTAAAAGAAGATGCAGTCGGCCCCGTAGATCTCATATTCAAACCGCAGCCGTTCAAAAACCTCCGCCTTGGCGATGGCGCGGGCGTTGGTATCGGCGCTGTGAAGCTTGCTGACGCTGTTGTCGTTGACGGCAAAGTTTAAAAGGTAGTCTTCCAGCAGGGAAAGGGTGGTGTCCAGTTCCTGGACATAGTAGGAGAGCGCCGACCGGTTGGCTTCCAGCACCCGCTCCCGCATATCCCGGGCTGTCACCCACAGGGTGATCGCGCTAAACAGGAGGACTGGCAGCAGCATGACTGTAAACAATACCGGCAGCCTCTTGCGCAGGCTTTTCATCCGCTCACCCTCCCTCTCTTATCCGGCAAAAACCGTTCCTCTTTATTATACAAAAAGATTGGCGTTTTCGCAAGGGTTTTTGATAAATTCCCCACGGAATCCGCCTCCCAATTTTTAAAAACACGGTTTTCAAAATCTGGAGGTTTTGGAAGAGGATGTGTACTAATTTTTGAAAAATCGGTCAGAATAAATATATTTTACACAAAATTATGGTTAATATGACGGCAATTGAAAATGAAATATGTCTAGTTTTCTAATAATAATGGCTAGTTTTTTAAAGAAAAACGGCTTCCCGGGTGGTATAATAGGCTCAGGATTTAAAAACGGCCCCGCACCGGGGCGCACCTGACGCAAACTATTATGAGGTGATCGTATGAGCAAGAAAAGAATTTTCGCATTCCTGTTAGCCGCTTCCCTTTCCGCGGGCGCGCTGGTCTCCTGCGGCGGTGGCGGGGAATCCTCCACCGCTTCCACCGAATCCTCCGGGAGCACGACGACTGCCGAATCCGGTTCGGAAGCCGCCTCCTCCGGCAGCTCGGATGAGACCTACCAGATCACGATGTGCTACCCCGGCCCCGCCGACCAGACCGACTACCAGAAGGTTATGGACGCGATCAACGAGCTGACGATGGAAGAGCTGAACATGACCTTCAACGGCATCCAGCTGGGCTTCGGCGACTGGACCGACCGGATCCGCCTGATGCTGACCGGCGGCGAAAAGCTGGACATCGTCCCGACCTTTGCGACCCAGGCTTCCGCCTATGTCTCCCAGAACCTGGTGCTGAACCTGCTGGACTGGAACGGCGTCAACCTCCTGGATGAATACGGTTCCGGCATCGTCGAGGCGGTCGGCGAAGAACAGGCCTACGGCGGCCAGATCAACGGCGTCCTCTACGGCATCCCTTCCCAGAAGGAAGCAATGGGTACCGCCGGCGTCGTCATGCGGAAGGACATCGTCGACGAGCTGGGGCTGGACTATGAAAACTGGCACACCTATGAAGACTTGTACGATGCCTTCGCCCAGGTCCACGAGGCCCATCCGGAGTTAAACGTCGTCTCCGGCACCAACCTCATCACCCAGTTCTATCCCTACGATTCGCTGAACGACTCGCTGGGCGTTCTGATGATGGACGATCCCGACAACCTGACGCTGGATGTCATCAACCTCTATGAGACCGACTACTACAACACCCAGGCGGCGATTGTCCACGAGTGGTATACAAACGGCTGGGTCATGCTGGACGCCGCCACCACCACCGAGACCAACTCCGGCCTGATGCGGGCGGGCAACCTCTTCTGCTACATGTCGCCCATCAAGCCCGGCTTCCTCGCCCAGGAAGAATCGCTGACCGGCCGTGAGCTGGTCACCCAGGTACTGTATGAGGACTGGGATATCATCGGTTCGCTGAACATCCATTATGTCAACTGGGGCATCGCCCACCAGTCGGAAGACCCGGTCAAGGCGATGGAATTCCTTGAGTTCGCTTTCACCAACGGCGAATTTGAAGACCTCTTAAACTTCGGCATCGAAGGGGAGCACTATGTCCATATGGATGGCTCTGATGTCATGGTCACCTACCCCGAAGGGGTTGACGCATCCAACTGCGGCTACCACCTGGCGGTCGGCTGGGCGCTCCCGAACCAGTTTGTCGGTTCCGTCTGGGAAGGCAACCCCGAAGACGTCTGGGAGCAGTACAAAGCCTGCAACGAAGCTTCCCTCTGGTCGAAAGCCTATGGTTTCATCCCGGACACCTCTGCGCCTGAGATTGCCAATATCCAGACGGCTCTGACTAACGTCTACAACACCTACACGAAGTCCATCGAATGCGGCGCGGTCGATCCTGAGACTGTTATCCCGCAGATGAACCAGGAGCTCTATGCTGCCGGCCTGCAGGAATACATGGACGAAAAACAGCGGCAGTTAAATGAGTGGGCGGAAGCCAACGGTGTCTCCTGACCGCCTGACCATCCCCTTTCACACTCCATAGACCAACGCGGCAGCCGGGCCGCCGGGATTCCCCTCCCCGGCCCGCTGCCGCCTTTTTTAGGGAGGAATATCTATGACAAACGCCGCCTCTCCGGCAAAAAGAAAAGGCTCTGTCGCGGCAAAAATCAAAAAGTGGACGCCGATCTACCTGATGATGCTGCCGGGCGCCCTCTATCTCCTCATCAACAACTACATCCCGATGTTCGGCCTGGTCATCGCCTTTAAGCAGATCGACTTCCAGAAGGGTATTTTTGAGAGCCCGTGGATCGGGTTCCAGAACTTCCAGTTCCTGTTCCAGACCAAGGACGCTTTCGTCATCACCCGCAACACCCTTTTATACAACATTGCCTTTATCATCTTAAATACCGTTATTGGCATTGTATTTGCGATCTTCATCTGCGACATCACCTGGAAGGCCGGGAAAAAGGTTTACCAGTCGGCCATCCTCTTCCCCTACTTGATGAGCTGGGTTATTGTCGGTTATATTATCTATGCAATCTTCTCCATGCAGTATGGCATTGCGAACAAATCAATCCTGCCAGCTTTCGGGATGGAGCCGCTCATGTGGTACA
>DVHA01000083.1 GCA_018712425.1 Candidatus Faecivivens stercoravium
CCGGAAGAAGCAGACAAAATGGGAATCGAAAAGGCCGTCCGGGTCTGGCCCCACAAGGTGAACGGCGAAGGGCATTTTATCGCCCGGCTGCAAAAATCCCCTGCCGCCCCGGACCTTTCCCCCGTCTTCCCGGCACTGGAAATGGGAAGTGCTGCCGCTCTGCCGGACGGGCAGGCGGCGCTGTTTGCCGCCTTCTGCCGGGAGGCGCTGACGCCGGAGGCCGAAAGCTGGCTGGAAGCGGGGGCCTTCACCCTCTTTGGCGATACCCTCTACCGGACGCCGTTAAACGCCCTCCCCACCGGGAAACTGAAGGTCGAACGGGCGGGGCTGATGGTCGGGAGCTTTAAGAAAAACCGGTTTGAACCGGCCCATGCCCTGGCACTCGCTTTGCCGGCAGGCGGGTTCCGGCAGATTGCCGCCCTGCCGGAAGAGGAGGCCGCCCGGTACCTCCGCGGGGAAGCCCTCCCGGCGGAAGAGGGGGAAAAAGGCTGGATGCCGGCGGCGGTGGAGCTGGGGGGCCGGCTCTATCCGCTCGGCTGGTGCAAGTCCGACGGCCGCAGCCGGAAAAACCACTACCCGAAAGGTCTGCGGAAAGCCGGGGGCTAAAGGGCCACCAACAGTAAAACGCCTGAGGATAACCCCAGGCGTTTCGTTTTGTCGAAAAAGTTTTTTGAGTATTTTTTGGGTGCTGCGCACGCTTCGTTATCAGTGGCAAAACCGTGTTCAGCTTCGGAAGTACGGTAACTGTGCGCCTGGGAAGGGGCTCTGCCCCTTCCATTCCCGCGATTTTTTGAAAAAAATCGAGTAAAACTTTTGATTTTTCGCAAGTTTCTTGGTAATTTGAAACGCCAGCGCCGATTCTTATATTTCCGCGAAACTTGTTTTTCGACAATCTCACGCCTGAGGATAACCCCAGGCGTTTTTTATTGTTTTTTCCTGTCTTCCGGCACCGGCAGCGGACGTACTTTGGCTTTCCGCTCCGCCCGGCGGATGAAGTAAGCCCCGGTACCGGCCCCGGCGATCGCCATCGCCGCCGTCACCAGCATCGCTTCGGCATTCCAGCTGCCGGTGGTCAGCCGGCAGACCAGCTGGGACAGCACCGCCGTGTACCCGGCAAATGCCGCCGTCCGCTGGGCCCCGGCGCCGCCGAATGTAAGCCCCGCCGCCATCGCGGCAATGGGCAGCAGCATAAAGGGCCCGACCAGGAGGAACGTCTCGGTTTCATCGGTCAGCCGTCCCCATACCGCAACGGCCAGGTTCAGCACGCCGTACCCCGCCGCCGAAACAAACGCCCGGCGCTTACGGCTCTTATCCGGATATGGATTTTGCAAAGGTTATCGCCTCCTCTTCTGTCATCGCGGCCGGGGCCGCATAGCTGTAGCTGAAACTGCCGTCCGTCCAGCTGATCAGGGCCGCCTGTCCGGCCTCCTCCCCCCGCAGCCGCAGGGAAAGGCCGTCCGTCTCAATCCGCACATCATATGCATAACTGTTAAAGTCGCCGCTGACGTCTTCCCCCCAGGTCCTGGTTTCCCCGGCCCGGTAGCAGCCGCCGTCGGCCATGTCCAGCTGGAACAGCGAACCGTCGGTCACCGAAACGCTGCCGGAGACCCCCTCCGGCAGCGTCACGGCCCAGCCAAGGGCCGCAAACGCCTCTTCCGCCGACGGGTAGGAAACCGCCGGGTTCGGCAGCAGGGCATTAGCCGAGCCGGAACCGCTGGAGGCCGTCCCGCCGGCTTCCCTGGCTTCCGCACCGTCCCCGGCACTCTCAGAAGCGGCCTGGGACGGGGACAGGCTGTCTTCCCCAGCCCCGTAGAGGGATATCCCATTGCCGGCGGGCGCCGTGCCCGCTTCTCCCGACGCATCGGCATAACCGGTTTCAGCCGGTTCCGCCGTCTCCGGCGAACCTTCTTCCCCTTCACTGCCCGTATCCGGGCTGCTTTCCGCCTCCGGCGCAGCGTCCGTCTCCGGCTGTCCCGCCGGCGTCCCGCTGTCTATACCCCCCGCCGCGGATTCGGAAACGGCTGTCCCGGCGGGGGCCTCTTCGGGAGAAGCTTCGCCATCGCCCGATACCCCTATGGGGGGGGCTTCCGCGGTGGCGGCAGCCGACGAAACCGTCTCGCAGGCGGCGTTATCCTCCACCGTCAGGCTGAATTCCATCCGCGGGACCAAGCTTCCGGCAGCGACAACAGCGACCAGGCAGGCCGCCAGGCCGCCCGCCGCTTTTATCCACTGCTTCTTTGGATTTTTAGAGGCAATTGCCGGCACGGTGGACAGGATCCGTGACCGCAGTTCCTCCGACATCTCAATCTGCTCCAGCGACTGCTTATACACCGGCGAAAACCGGCGGATTTCCCCGTCCGGACGGTTTGAAATCCCGCCGTTACAATCGTTAATCAAGCTCCCATCCCTCCTTCATATATTCTTTCAGCATTTTCCGCGCCCGGTAGAGCAGCGACCGGACGGTCGATTCGTTTTTCTTCAGGATGCGCCCGATCTGGGCGACGCTGTAGTCTTCGTAGTAAAACAGATGGATGACCTCCCGGTACTTTTCCGGCAGGGACATGACCGCCTCCATGACGGCATTTTTCTCCCCCAGGGCTGCGTCCCATCCCGGCTGGCCGGATACCGAAACCGCCTCGTCCAGTTCCCGGTGCCGCCGCCAGGGCGACCGCAGCCGGTTGCGGCAGAGGTTGATCGTCACCCGGATAAGCCAGGCTTTTTCGTGTTCGCCGTTTTCGAACCTGGGGTTCAGCTCCAGGAGCTTGACCATCACGTCCTGCAAAACGTCCTCGGCGTCATCCCGGCTTTTCAGGCAGGAGTACGCCAGCCGCAGTATCATATTGCCATATGCGTCCAGGGTGGCTTCCAGCGTTTCATTCGCGCGCAATGAAACCCCGCTCATGCTCCCTCTCCTTTCATCTATAACACACCTGGCGGGGGAAAAAAGTTGCATAATCCCGAATTTTTTTCTTCCCGCTTCCGTTTTCCCTACGTCCTTTGCCGCCCGTTTCCCAGCAGGCGGCATCCCTCTGAAAGGACACCTCAGTTTGTCGAAAAAATTTTTTGAGTATTTTTTAGGTGCTGCGCACGCTTCGTTATCAGTGGCAAAGCTGTGGTCAGCTTCGGAAGTACGGTAACTGAGCTCCTGGGAAAGGGCTCTGCCCTCTCCACTCCCGCAAACCCTTTAAAAAGGGCTTGACCCTAAACTTCTGATCTTCGCACGTTTTTTATCATTTTAACGCCAGCGCCGAATTTTACGTTTTGGCAATCCGCTTTTTCGACAGTCGCGGCGTCCTTTTGAAGGACATCTGTTTTTCCATAAAAAATCCAATGTTCAAAACGCCCAAACAATTGGCGGTGATTTTATTTCATCTTATCACATCCGCGCCCATTTGGCAATGAAAAACCGGCAGTATAAAGAAATATTCCGGTATGGCTGCCGGTGGAATGCGCGGATCTCCATATCCAATGCCGAAAAAACACGGCGGGGTCCCCGTGCACGGAAATCAATTTCTGTCACGTTTTTTGAAACCCATCGAGCGGCCAACCGCTTTTCGAAGACCGGCCTTCCACGGCCGGTCTCACACGGCTGGTTCGGGCAACTCACGCCGCGTCGAACAGCGGGTCCAGGGCCCGCGAGGGTCCTGGTCCATCCAAGTGAAACTTGGTCCCATCCAAGGGGAACCCTTGGTCGCTGCCTTAAGGGCAGCGAAATAAATATTCAATGCTTAGACAAAAATTGATTTCCGTAAGCCATTACAGCGTATTCTTCTCGATTTTGCCGTCCTTGATGACCAGCTTGACGTGGTCGGCGTGGGTGAGGCAGAAGATATCTTCAAGCGGGTCGCCGTCGACGATGACGGCGTCGGCCAGCTTGCCGGCCTCGAGGGAGCCCAGCTCATCGCCCATCTGCATCACCTCGGCGGCGTTGATAGTGCCGGCCTTGATCGATTCCATCGGGGTGAGGCCGCCCCGGACCATCGCCTCGAACTCCCGGCCGTTTTCCAGGTAGGGGGTGTTCTTGGAGTTGGAGAAGTCGGTGCCGAGGGCGATTTTGACCCCGGCCTTCCGGGCCATCGCGATGGTCTTTTTGTTGGCTTCGGCGCAGAGGCTGGCTTTTGCCCGCATCCAGTCGGGGAGGCCGGGCATATTCGCGACCCCGAGGGAGACGCTGAGGGTGCTGACCAGCGGGACCTTCTTTTCGGCCATCAGGTCGATCTCCCGCTGGGTGAGCATGACCCCGTGCTCGATGCACTTGACCCCCGCCAGCAGCGCCTGGTAAGCGCCTTCATAGCCGGTGCAGTGGGCGGTGACATAGGTGTGGTGCCGCTCGGCCTCGCCGACAATCGCCCGCAGCTCCTCCGGTGAGAACTGGACGTCGTCCACCCGGTCGGTCGGGGAGGAGACGCCGCCGGTGGCGCAGATCTTGATGAATTTGGCGCCCATCCGGAACTGCTCCCGCACCGCCCGGACACAGTCATCCGGCCCGTCGCAGAGCATCGAGAGGTGGTCATGGGCGTTTATATACTCTTTGGTCATCTGGGGGCCCATGTCGACATGGCCGGAGGTGATGCCCAGCACCTTTCCGCCGGGGACGATGCGGGGGCCGCGGATTGCCCCCCGCTCGACCCCGCGGGAAAGGTAGAAGCCCGCTTCGCTCATATCTCGGATGCCGGTGAACCCGGCGTCGAGGAGCAGCCCCACCTGGTAGACGGCGCCGATCAGCTGGTCGCCGAACAGCTGGCCGTTTGCGAAGGAGCCGGCGTCCTCATCGCCGGTCAAGTGGGCGTGGACGTCGATAAACCCGGGCAGGATGGTCCCGCCGGGGAAGCTGTAGGCCGGGAGCTCCTTCTCCGGGCAGTTTTCATACGGGCCGGCGTAGGCAATCCGGTCCCCTTCGATCAGGACTGCGGCGTCCTCGACCGGCGTATCGGAGACAGCGTCGATCATCCGCCCCCGCAATAAGATTTTATTCATCCTGCATCCTTCTTTCTGCTTCAGGTTCGGTTCAGGCCGCCTTCCGGCCCGTTTCTGCATCCAGTATAGCAAAGAAAAGGCGCAAAGTCAACGTTTTGTTGAAATTGGGGATTGCCCGGATTTTGGGGTATACCGGGTGAAAAAACCAAATCCAGTGAGAATTTATCCAGCAATTTTGCCAAAGTTTTCGGCAATTTCCCGAAATGGGCGAAAACGCCTTGACAGTTTGTTGCAAAACGTTTATCATAAGAACATCATCCGGCGGTTTACCGGTGTAAATCGCTGATATTCCCGGCGGATGCCGGCAAAAATCCTGCAAAACCAGTGAGGAGGATTATCCTATGATCAGCAAAAAGAGATGGCTGACCTCTGTGGTCGCGGCGGCGATGGCGATGGGCACGCTTGCCTCCTGCGGCACCTATTCCGACGGCACGACCCTTTCGGACAGCAGCGAGACCGCTTCCACCAGCGCTTCGGAGACTTCCGGCGAATCATCGGAGGCAGCTTCGTCCGGCGGCGATAGCTTTACCTTTATCGCCACCCAGCCCAATACCCTCAACATGATCCAGTCCCAGTCCAACCTGGACAACTACTGCTTCTACCTGACCCAGGAGATGCTCTTCCGCCCCTACGACGGCGTTTATGAGGCCGAGGTCGTCGATACCTGGGAGGTGGACGAGACAGGCACCGTCTACACCTACCATCTGAAGGAGACCAACTGGTCGGACGGCACCCCGATCACTGCCGACGACTTTGCCTACTATCTGCTGGCCCAGCTGGACCCGAATATGGGCTCGGCCAACGCCTCGACCCTCATCACCACCTACGGCTTTGTCAACGCCGA
>DVHA01000084.1 GCA_018712425.1 Candidatus Faecivivens stercoravium
AACGACTGACAGCCCTTCTGCTGGCCCTCTGCACCTGCCTCACCCTGTTTTCCAGCTGCGGCAGCGATACCGAAAGCGCGGCCGCCGATACGGTACTCGGAAGCGGCGGCGACGTCCTCCGGATCATCTCCGGCTCGGAAAATGCCGAACTGGAACCAATTCTGGAAGACTTTGCGGAGGAGGAAGGCGTCCGCATCGAAATGACCTACCAGGGGTCGCTGGACATCATGCGCCTGCTGGGTGAGGAGGACATCCCCTACGACGCTGTCTGGCCGGCCAGCAGTCTCTGGCTGAACGCCGGCGACACCGGACACCGGATCAAGCACGCCGAATCGGTTTCAATCACCCCCGTCGTCTTCGGCATCCGGAAAAGCCTCGCGGAAAGCTTGGGCTTTACCGGCCGTGAAGTCTCGGTCAGCGACCTCTTAGACGCCATCCAGAACGACGGCCTCCGCTTCTGCATGACCAGCGCCACCCAGTCCAACTCCGGCGCCAGCGCCTACATCGGCTTCCTCTACGCCCTCCTCGGCAACCCGGAAGTCATCACCGCCGAAGACCTGCAGAGCGACACCCTGCGGACCCAGATGCAGGAGCTGCTTTCCGGCGTCGACCGCTCCTCCGGCAGTTCCGACTGGTTAAAGGAGATGTTCCTCGAAGGAGACTATGACGCGATGGTCAACTACGAGTGCCTGATCATCCAGGCAAACCAACAGCTGGAAGCCTGGGGCGAAGAGCCCCTCTACCTCGTCTACCCCTACGACGGCCTTTCGATCGCCGATTCCCCGCTCGGGTACGTCGACAAGGGCGACAGCGAAAAGGAAGACCTCTTCCTAAAGTTGCAGGAATACCTGCTCTCACCGGACACCCAGGACGCGATCCAGCGGACCGGCCGCCGGTCGGGCTACACCGGCGTTTCGGAAGAAAACCGGGACGTCTTCCGGGACGACTGGGGTTGCCAGCCCGACCGGGTCCTCTCCCCGATCAAGATGCCGGTGTCGGACGTGCTGTTTGAATGCCTTGACCTCTACCAGACCGATTTCCGGAAGCCCTCCCTCACCGTCTACTGCCTCGACTATTCCGGCAGCATGAGCGGCGACGGCAACGACCAGCTGGTGGCGGCGATGGAACAGCTGCTGATCCAGGATAACGCCCGCCAGAACTTCCTGCAGGCCTCGGCCAACGAAGTCAACATCCTGATTCCCTTTGACGACGAGGTCATCGCCACCTATACCGCCACCGGGAACGGCAGCGAGCTGGAATCCCTCTACACCGAGGTGGAAGACCAGGCGATCGGCGGCGGCACCGATATGTATAAGGCGGCCATCCAGGGCCTTGAAATGCTCACCCAGTATGACCTGTCCGCCTACACCCCGGCGATTATCCTCCTGACCGACGGGATGTCCGGCGGCTCCTTCAGCGATTTCCGGGAGGCGTACGATGCCCTCGGGATGGACATCCCGGTCTTCTCGATCATGTTCGGGGACGCCGACGAGACCCAGCTGGAAGAGCTGGCCCGGCTGACCAACGCCCGGGTCTTCGACGGCCGGGAGAACCTGACCGAGGCCTTCCGGAGCGTAAAGGGGTACAACTGATGAAAGAAACCGTGAGAATGCTGGCGGCGGCGTTCCTGGCAGCCGTGCTGTTCCTGGCACTCTTTCTGCTGCTGCACTGGAACCTGATCGTCTGCATCCTATTAAGCGTCGGCGCTTATGTGGGGCTCTACCTACTGTTAAAACCCAGCCGCAAGATTGCCGGCGTCTACCTCGATTCGCTGCCGGACGGCGAGGAAATCCGTAAAATGCTGGAAGAAGCAGCAGACGACATCAAGACCCTGAAAGAATCAAGCCGGAAGATTGCCGACCCGGCGGTCCGGAAGGAAGCGGAAGCGCTCTTCGCCACCGGCTCCCAGATCCTCCGCTACCTCATGAAAAACCCGGAAAAGCTCTCGCAGGCCCGCCGCTTTTTCACCTACTATCTGGAGATGGCCGTCAAGCTCACAAACCGGTACATTGAATTGCAGGCAACCGGCCTCCACACCGGAGAAGTCACCGGCGTCCTCCGGAAGACCGCCGGGGCGCTGCCGGTGCTGAACCGGGCATTTGAAAAGCAGTTCACCCATCTGATGCAGGGGGAACTGTTGGATGTGGAAGCGGATATCGGGCTGTTAAACAGCATGTTGGAATTGGAGGACGGAAGATGAAGACAAAACTCATCGGGCTGGGCATCCTGGCGGTGGTCATCCTCGCCGCCGTCGCCTACGCCGTTTTTGGCGCGGGCCAGCGGGTGACCGAGATCCACGGCTATGTGGGCGGCGAAAAGGTCGGGCTGCTGGAAGACGAGGAGGTGGCGGATATCCTGCGGGACCGGTACAGGCTCAGCATCGACTACGCAAAAGCCGGCTCAATCGACATGGTGACCGAAGACACCAGCGGGCAGGATTTCCTCTTCCCCTCTAACCAGACGGCGCTGGAGCTCTACGAACAGACGCACGGCAGCCCGGTCAAAAGCGAAATCATCCTGAACACCCCGATCGTCCTCTACACCCGCTCGGCTGTCGCGGAGGCGCTGCTGAACGCCGGCCTTGCCTCCCAGACGGACGGGATCTATTATGTGGACATGGCGGCGCTCGCCGGGGAGATTGAATCCGGAACCAGCTGGGCGGATATCGGCCTGCCGCAGCTCTACGGCAGCGTGACCGTCGCCACCACCGACCCGACCAAATCCAACTCCGGGAATATGTTCGCCGGGCTCCTGGCCAACACCCTCTGCGGCGGGGTCGCGGACGAAAACAGCCTCGACAGCATCCTCCCCCGGCTGCGGGATATCTTCCAGAAGCTGGGGTATATGGAGAGCTCCTCCGCCGACCTCTTCGACCAGTTTTTGAAGACCGGCATGGGGGCGAAGCCGCTGATTGCCGGGTACGAGAGCCAGCTGTTGGAGTTCGCGGTGGAAAACCCCGACACCTGGGAACAGATCGCCGGGGATATCGTCATCATGTATCCGACCCCCACCGTCTGGTCGTCCCATGTCTACATCGCGCTGGACGAGGCCGGGACGGCGGGGATTGACGCGCTGCTGGATGAGGAGGTCCAGCGGCTGGCCTGGGAAAAACACGGGTTCCGGACCGGGGTGTACGATACGCCGGCGGACGCGGCGCATTTCGGGGTCGACGGGATTGCGGAGGAAATCACCCAGGTGGCGCCGATGCCGGACGCGGAGACGATGGAGAGGATTATTGAGGCTTTGAGCTAAGCTGTCGAAAAACGAGTTTGGCGGAAACGTAACAATCGGCGCTGGCGTTAACGTAACAAAGAAACGTGCGACGATCAGAAGTTTAGGATCAAACCCTTTTTAAAGGGTTTGCGGGAATGGAAGGGGCAGAGCCCCTTCCCAGGCACTCACCTTCCGTACTTCCGAAGCTGACCACAGCTTTGCCACTGATA
>DVHA01000085.1 GCA_018712425.1 Candidatus Faecivivens stercoravium
GGTTCCCCTTGGATGGGACCAAGTTTCACTTGGATGGACCAGGACCCTCGCGGGCCCTGGACCCGCTGTTCGACGCGGCCGTGTCTCTCGCTCCAAACGCGTGAGACCGTTCGTCAAGCGAACGGTCTTCGGGACGTTGACTGGACGTTTGGAAAGCTTATATTGTTTATGATAAGAACAAAACCCCCTGCCATCGCAGAGGGTTCTGAAACGATATCAGGCGTAGATGGAGAGCAGGACGCCCGCCGCAACAGCCGAGCCGATGACGCCGGCGACGTTGGGGCCCATGGCGTGCATCAGCAGGAAGTTGGTGGGGTCTTCCTTGGCGCCGACATTCTGGGAGACACGGGCAGCCATCGGGACCGCGGAGACACCGGCGGAACCGATCAGCGGGTTGACCTTGCCCTTGGTGAAGATATACATCAGCTTGCCGAACCAGACGCCGCCGGCGGTGCCGAGGGCAAAGGCGCACAGGCCCATGACCAGGATGCCGAGGGTCTTCGGGGTCAGGAAGTAGTCGTAGGAGGCGGTCGCGCCGACGGTGACGCCGAGGCAGATGGTGATGATGTTCATCATCTCGTTCTGGGCGGTCTTGACCAGGCGGTCGACAACGCCGGATTCCTTCATCAGGTTGCCAAGCATCAGCATACCGACCAGCGGGGCCGCGTCGGGAACCATGAAGCTGACGACGAGGGTGACGACGATCGGGAAGACGATCTTCTCGGTACGGGAGACGGGGCGGAGGGCATCCATCCGGACGAGGCGCTCTTTTTTGGTGGTGAAGAGCTTCATGATCGGGGGCTGGATGACCGGCACCAACGCCATGTACGAGTAGGCCGCGACGGCGATCGAACCCAGCATATGGGGCGCGAGGGTCTTGGTGACGAGGATGGCGGTCGGGCCGTCGGCGCCGCCGATGATGCCGATGGAAGCGGCTTCTTCAGGGGTAAAGCCGAGGAGAAGCGCGCCGATAAAAGCGACAAAGATACCCAGCTGGGCAGCGGCGCCCAGCAGGAAAGACTTGGGGTTGGCGATCAGCGGGCCGAAGTCGGTCATCGAGCCGATGCCGAGGAAGATCAGCGGCGGGTAGATGCCCAGCTTGACGCCGAGGTAGAGGATGTCCAAGAGGCCGCCCTCCTGGAGCACCTGCCCGTAGTCGATGGTACCGGAATTGTAAAAGTCCATGTGGAACATGCCGGTGCCGGGGATGTTGGTGAGCAGCATGCCGAAAGCGATCGGCAGCAGCAGAAGGGGTTCATACCCCTTCGCAATCGCGAGATAAGCGAGCACACAGGCGATCCCGATCATGACCAGCTGCTGCCAACAGACGTTGGCAAAGCCGGACGCGGCCCAGATCCCCTGGACGCTCTCAAGAAAAACGTCTAACATTTTTTCAGGTCCTTTCTTTCTTTTTTTCGGTGGAGGGTATCAGAAAGGTCTGACGTTCTCCGTAAGGCCGGCGGTGCCCCAGGCGCTGCGGCCGGTGCGGACGCGCTTGATGCTGCGGACGGCGTAGGTCTTGCCGGCGCCTTCTTCCGCCAGGATGACGGCGAGGGCCGCGGTGATGGCCGCCGCCACTTCCCCTTCGTCATCCGAAAGGATGACCGGCGCGGGCTTTGCGGGCGCCGCGGGCGCGGGGGCGCGGACGGGCTTCGGCGCGGGCTTTTCTCCCTCTTTATGGCCGACACTGCCGAAAATGTTGCGGAACAGGGTCAGCAGCAGGATGAGGAGGATCAGCGCGATGAAAACAACGACCAGGCCGGTTAAAACGGTTCCGAATGCGGTTGTCCAATCCATGTATCATATCTCCTTACATGTATTTTTATATAAACCCTCAGTGCGTACCGCACACGGGACTTATAAAGGTAAGCGCCCGGCCCTGCTAAAGGGAGCCCTTTCTCATGCAGAGGTGGACGGATGCCGCAGGAAGTCCGGCGGCGGTTCCCGGACGGGAAAAAGGGATAACCCATATTCCCCCATCCTAAGATTACCCCTATTATACCCTATTTTTCACCGCTTGTCTACACTTTTGTAACCAAATTCCCGCCAAAAAAACGCAATTTCCCGGAGGGGAAAACAGTTCCCGCCCGCAGCTGAAGGGGAGTATGGCTGTTCCATCAGGCGGACGGAAAACCCTGCCGGGCGGCCTATGCACCTCCGAAGACCGGCCTTCCACGGCCGGTCTCACACGGATGGGGCGGGCTTCTTACGCTGCGTCAAACAGCGGATCCAGGGCTCGCTAGAGTCCTGGCGGATTCCAAAGGCAGAGCCTTTGGTCCATCAAAGTGAAACTTTGTCGCTGCCATAAGGGCAGCGAAATAAATATTCAATACCATACAAAAGTAAAATTGATTTCTGCGGTCAATTCCCCGGGCAGCCTTGCGAAAAGACTGTTTTTGTGCTACACTAGGGTGTGTCTGAAAAATCCGAGAAGGAGGGGTATGATGGGGTTATTTGATATCATCGGGCCGGTGATGATCGGGCCTTCCAGCTCCCACACCGCAGGCGCCGCCAGGCTGGGGCGGCTGGTTCGGCGGCTGGCCGGCCAGGAGATCAAAGAGGCGGTCCTCCACCTCCACGGCTCCTTCGCCGCCACCTACCGCGGCCACGGCACCGACAAGGCGCTGATTGCGGGGCTTTTGGACCTCCCGCCCTGGGACGAGCGGCTGAGAGGGTCCTTTGCCCTCGCCGAAAAAGCGGGGCTATCCTACCGGTTTGTCCCCACCGACCTCGGCGAAGAGGCCCATCCCAACACCGTCCGGTTTGAGGTCGTCTGCAAGGACGGCACCCGCCACACGGTCACCGGCGCGTCGGTCGGCGGCGGGCAGGTGGAAATCAGCGAGATCGATTCCCTGTCGGTGCGGTTTACCGGCGAGCGGCCGATCATCGTCTGCCGCCACCACGACCACCCCGGCGTCATCGCGGCAATCGCGGGGCTATTATATGAGGCCCGGATCAACATCGGCAACATGCAGGTCGACCGCAGCCGGGAGACCCATCTGGCCCAGATGTACCTCGAAATCGATTCGCTCCCGCCGCCGGGGCTGGAGGAACAGATTAAAGCCCTCCCCGGCATTCAGGACGCGATGATCCTGCGGCCGCTGGAGGAATAAAGCGGCCGGAATGGGTCAAGAGTTTTTTGGGAGCATGTTTTGGGTGCTGCGCACGCTTCGTTATCAGTGGCAAAGCTGTGGTCAGCTTCGGAAGTACAGTACGCGGGCGCCTGCCAAGGAGCTCTGCTCCTTGGATTCTCGCGACCCCTTTAAAAAGGGGTCGATCCTAAACTTTTGATTGCTGCACGTTTTTTCGTAACGGCAACATCAGCGCCGGTTTTGCGTTTTACAAAAAGCTTATTCATCAGTTTCCTATATAAAATGAAGATATATTCAGAAAGGAAGATACAAAATGGAACAGCTCAAAGCAAGAAAAGAGATGGACCCGGCCTATACCTGGGATTTCACCGACCTCTACCCCTCGGACGAGGCCTGGGAACAGGAAGTCGCCGCCCTGAAGGCGGAAATCCCGGCCCTCGCCGCCCTCAAGGGGACGATGACCTCGGCGGATAACCTGAAAAATCTGCTCGACCGGATGTACGCCGTCGAAGAGCGGCTGGCGCTGGCGATGGAGTACGCCTTCTTCCACGTCTCGACCGACAACGGCGACCCCGCTTACCAGCGGATGCAGGGGATGGTGCAGCAGCTGATGGCCGAGTACGCCGGCGCGACCTCCTTTATCCGCCCCGAGATCCTCGCGGTCGACGAAGAGGTGTTAAACGGCTGGATGGCGGGTGAGGATATGGCCGTCTACCGCCACATCGTCGAAAACATCTCCCGCGCCCGCGCCCACACCCTCCCGGCCGAGC
This sequence comes from Candidatus Faecivivens stercoravium, assembly GCA_018712425.1. Classification (GTDB taxonomy): domain Bacteria; phylum Bacillota; class Clostridia; order Oscillospirales; family Ruminococcaceae; genus Faecivivens; species Faecivivens stercoravium. The sequence goes on from DVHA01000085.1 coordinate 3,863, forward strand.
AGGAAGCCCTCCTGACCCAGTTCTCCAAGGTAAACGGCGCGCCCGACCAGATCGCGTCGATGCTGATGGACGTCGACCTCCACTACCCCGACGTCATCGACGAAAACGGGAACCCCTCCCCGCTGACCAACGGCAACTTCGGCGTCTACCGGGAGAGTAAGTCCCAGGCGGTCCGCAAAGACTCCTTTGAGAAATACATGGGCGCCTACAAGCAGTATATCAACACCCTCTCCGCCAACTACTCCTCCCAGGTCTGGCTGGACAACGCCTACGCCCGCATCCGCGGCTACGCGTCCGCCTGCGAGGCGTCGCTGGATGAGGCAAACGTCCCGGTCAAGGTCTATGACGAGCTGGTCGAGAACGTCCACGCCGCCCTGCCGGATATGCGCCGCTACCTCGAGCTGCGGAAAGAGGTGCTGGGGCTTTCTACCCTGAACATGTACGACCTCTACTGCCCGATGGTCGAGGATATCGACTATCCGATGCCCTATGAAGAGGGCAAGAAGCTGGTCAAAAAGGCGCTGGCCCCCCTCGGCGGGCGGTACGGGCAGCTGCTGGACGAGGCATTCCAGAACCACTGGATCGACGTCTACGAGAACCAGGGCAAAACCTCCGGCGCCTACTCCTCCGGCGTCTACGGCCACCACTCCTTTGTCCTTTTAAACTACACCGACACCCTCGACGACGCCTTCACCCTCGCCCATGAGCTGGGCCACGCGATGCACTCCTACTTCTCAAACGAAGCCCAGCCCTACTGCAATTCCGACTACTTCATCACCGTCGCGGAAGTCGCGTCGACCGTCAACGAGGTGCTCCTGACCAAGTACCTGCTGGCGACCGAGACCGACCCCCGCCGCCGGGCCTATGTCCTCAACCACTTCCTGGAGGGCTTTAGGACCACCGTCTTCCGGCAGACGCTGTTTGCCGAATTCGAGCGGCAGGCCCACGACCTCGACCAGGCGGGCACGCCCCTGACCGCCGAGGGCTTAAACAAGGTTTACCACGACCTCAACGCCCTCTACTACGACGGCGCGGTCGTCAACCCCCTGCAGGACGTCGAATGGGCGCGGATCCCCCACTTCTACCGTGCCTTCTACGTCTACCAGTACGCGACCGGCTTCTGCTCGGCCGTCGCGATTGCCGACCATATCCTCAAAACCGGCGACGCTTCCGACTACCTGAAGTTCCTCTCGACCGGCGGCAGCGACTACCCGCTCAATGAGCTGAAGATCGCCGGCGTCGACCTCACCAAACCCGACACCGTCCAGAGCGCGATGAAGGTCTTTGCCGAGACCGTCTCCGAGCTGGAAGCGCTCTTAAAGGCGTAACGGCATGACGGCAGCGGAATGCCTCTGCAAGCTCTCCCCCGGCGAGACGCTGGGGGAATATGCCCTCCGGCTGGAGGAGGCGTCCGGGACGCCCCGGGAAAAGGCGCTGGAAAAGCTCTCCGGGATGCTCTCGGTCATGGAATCGGAGGTCCAGAACGCCCTCCATATCCCGGTCCACTCGATCAGCGGCCTGACCGGCGGGGACGGCTGCCGGTATGAGCGGTACCGGGTATCCGGCGGCTCACTCCTCGGGGAAATCCCCGCCCTCGCCACCGCCTACGCCCTCTCGGCCTCTGAAACCAACGCCGCGATGGGCCGGATTGTCGCCTGCCCGACCGCCGGGAGCTGCGGGATCCTCCCCGCCTGTGTGCTGGCGGTGGCGAAAGTAAAGGGCATTTCCCGGGAAGGCCAGCTCCTCGCCCTCGCAGGGGCGGGGCTCATCGGGGAGCTGATCGACGAACACGCCTCCCTCTCGGGCGCCGAAGGGGGCTGCCAGGCGGAGTGCGGCTCCGCCGCCGCGATGGCGGCCGGGGCGGTCGCCCAGATGCTGGGCGGCAGCCCGGAAGCGGCCTTCCACGCCGCGGCGATCGCCATCAAGAACCAGCTTGGGCTGGTCTGCGACCCGGTAGCGGGGCTGGTCGAAATCCCCTGCATCAAAAGAAACACCGGCGGCGTCGCCATCGCCCTTTCGGCGGCCGACATGGCCCTTGCGGGCGTCGAGAGCCGCATCCCCTTCGACGACGTGGTCGAGGCGATGAACCGAGTGGGGAAAGCCCTTCCGGCGGCCCTCCGGGAGACGGCCGGCGGCGGCCTCGCGACGACGAAGGCGGGGCTGGCGATGAAAGAAAAGGTGTACGGGGAAACTTGATTGCCTGAAAAACATGCAAATCACACCACGAAAGGTTTTGATTCATTTGAAACGGACAGAAATTGCGGTCTTAAACCGCGACTACGAAAAACTGAGCGGCCAGACGGTCACCATTGCCGGCTGGATTAAATTCTCCCGCGACTCCAAAGCGGTCGCCTTCCTCTCTTTAAGCGACGGCAGCTCGTTCACCCCCGTCCAGGTGGTCATGGACGAGAATCTTCCGAACTTCAAGGAAGCGACCAAGTTCGGCGTCGGCGCGTCGGTCAAGGTGGTCGGCGAAGTGGTCGTCACCCCCGGCGCGAAACAGCCCTATGAGGTGCACGCCGCGTCGGTCGAGCTCTTAGGCGCGGTGGCCCCCGACTACCCGCTCCAGAAAAAGCGGCATACACTGGAGTTCCTGCGGAGCATCTCCTACCTCCGCCCCCGGACCAACACCTTCCAGGCGGTCTTCCGGATCCGTTCGGCGATTGCCTACGCCATCCACACCTTCTTCCAGGAGCGCGGGTTTGTCTACGTCCACACCCCCCTCGTCACCGCCAGCGACTGCGAAGGGGCGGGCGAGATGTTCCGGGTGACGACCATCGACCCCGAGAACCCGCCCCGCACCGAGGACGGCAAAGTCGACTACAGCCAGGACTTCTTCGGGCGGCAGACCAACCTCACCGTCTCCGGCCAGATGGAGGCGGAGGCGATGGCGATGGCTTTCGGCAACGTCTACACCTTCGGGCCGACCTTCCGCGCCGAGCATTCCTACACCACCCGCCACGCGGCCGAGTTCTGGATGATCGAGCCGGAGATGGCCTTCGCCGATTTGCAGGACGACATGCAGTGCATCCACGACATGCTGAAATTCGTCATCGGCTATGTGCTGGAACACTGCCCGGATGAGATGCAGTTCTGCAACAACTTCTATGACAAGGGGCTGATCGAGCGGCTCAAAGGGCTCCTGAACGCCGAATTCGCCCACGTCACCTACACCGAGGCGATCGAGCTGTTAACAAAGGCGGGCGACCGGTTCAAATACCCGGTTTCCTGGGGCTGCGACCTGCAGACCGAGCACGAGCGGTACCTGACCGAAGAGGTCTACAAAAAGCCGGTCTTCGTCACCGACTACCCGAAGGAGATCAAGGCCTTCTATATTCGGCTGAACGACGACGGCAAGACGGTCGCGGCAGTCGACCTCCTGGTGCCCGGCATCGGCGAGATCGTCGGCGGCAGCCAGCGTGAGGAACGGGTCGATTACCTCGAAAAGGCGATCGCCCACTTCGGGTTAAACGCCGAAGATTACGACTGGTATTTAAACCTGCGGCGGTACGGCGGCGTCGAGCACGCCGGGTTCGGGCTGGGGTTCGAGCGGCTGGTCATGTATATGACCGGCATCGAGAACATCCGCGACGTCCTCCCCTTCCCGCGGACGACCGGGTCGATCTACT
>DVHA01000086.1 GCA_018712425.1 Candidatus Faecivivens stercoravium
CACCGAAAACCCCTATTTTTACATTTACGGGGCGGTGCTCTCCCGCTGCACCGTCTTCGAGTTCAAGGCGGTCGGGCCGTCCGAGGTAGAAAAAGCGGTCCACCGGGGGTTCGAGGCAATGGAAGAGGAACTGGGCGTCCCGATTGAGGTTCCCCCCGAAGTGGAGGCGCATATCGCCCGGGCCTGCGGCGGGGATGTGCGGAAGGCACTCAATTCGGTCGAGATGCTGGCCCTTTCGGCCGACCGGACCGAGTCGGGCGGGCGGAAGGTGACGATGGAGCGGGCGAAGGAACTTTCCCAGCGGAGCGCGATGCGCTATGACCGGGACGGGGACGAGCATTACGACATCGTCTCCGCCTACCAGAAGTCGATGCGGGGCTCCGACCCTGACGCCGCCATCCACTATCTGGCCCGCCTTTTGGAGGCGGGGGACCTGATCTCCGCCTGCCGGCGGCTGATGGTTTGCGCCTGCGAGGACGTGGGACTTGCTTACCCGCAGATCATCCCGATCGTCCGGGCGGCCTGTGACATCGCGATGCAGGTGGGCCTGCCGGAGGCACGGATTCCGCTGGCCGACGCGGTGATCCTGGTCGCCACCTCCCCCAAGTCCAACACCGCCTACAACGCGATCAACGAGGCGGAAGCCGACCTGAAAGCCGGCCGCTCCGGCCCGATCCCCCGCCAGCTCCAGAACAAGCACTTCGACGGGGAGGACCAGGCGGTCAAGGGCCAGTTCTACCTCTACCCCCATGACTACCCGAACCGCTGGGTCGACCAGCAGTACCTTCCCGATGCCCTGAAAAACCGGGTCTACTACCATCCCGGCGAAAATAAAAACGAGCAGGCCGCCGCGGCCTACTGGAAGCGGATTAAAGGAAAGTGATGCAGGCCTTCTGCGAAGGCCTGTGATGGCGTGATGCAGCGCTTCGCGCCGTGATGTTTGCCCGCTGTGCGGGCAAGTTATGGATGGAAATGCTGCGCATTTCTCCATTCAAAAGGAAAACCGGAACGGCTCCCCCACATAGGAATGTTCCGGCGCGCCGGAAGGCAGATACAGGAAGGAATCCTTCGGGTTCTGTCACTCGCCCGCAGGGCGAATTTCACTTTTCACCCTTCACTTGCCCCGCAGGGGCAAATTTCACCGCACCTTTAACCAGTGGCTCATACGGAGCCGCTTACCCAAAGGAAAATTTTGCCTTACTTACGAAAGGAAACGATATGAACGTCAAAGAAAAACTTGAGCCACTGCTGTTAAAGGTGCAGAAGCCTGCCCGGTATATCGGCGGCGAGCTGCACAGCGTTATCAAGGACAAGGCGGATATAGATTTCCGGATTGCCCTTTGCTTCCCCGACACCTACGAGATCGGGATGAGCCACCTGGGGCTGAAAATCCTCTACGATATCATTAACCTTGACCCCCACTGCTGGGCCGAACGGGTCTATGCCCCCTGGATTGACTTTGAAAAGCTGATGCGGGAGAAGGGGCTGCCCCTTTACGGCCTCGAGAGCCTCGATTCCCTCGACGAGTTCCAGGCGATCGGCTTTTCCCTCCAGTATGAGCTTTCCTATACAAACATCCTGAACATGCTGGACCTGGCGGGGATCGACCCCCGGGCGGCCTGCCGGAAGGAATCCGACCCGATTGTCTTCGCCGGCGGCCCCTGCGCCAGCAATCCCGAGCCGCTTTGCGACTTTATGGACCTCTTCCAGATCGGCGAGGGGGAGGAGGTCATGATGGAGATGATCGCCCTCTACCGGAAAATGAAGGCGGAGGGGACCTACACCAAAAAGGATTTCCTCCGGGAGGCCGCCCAGATCCCCGGCATCTATGTCCCTTCGCTTTATGAAATCACCTACCACGAAGACGGCACCATCGCCTCGGTCACCCCGAAGGACGGCGCCCCCGCAAAGGTCACCAAGCGGATTATCCAGGATATGTCCGCCGTCCGCTACCCCGAGACTTTCATCGTCCCCTATATGGAGACAGTCCACGACCGGGCGGTGCTGGAAGTCATGCGGGGCTGCATCCGCGGCTGCCGCTTCTGCCAGGCCGGGTTTATCTACCGCCCCCTCCGGGCCAAGACCCCCGACGTCCTCTGCGGGCAGGCGAAGCTCCTCTGCGACTCGACCGGTTACGACGAGCTCTCCCTCTCCAGCCTTTCCACCTCCGACCATCCCCAGGTGGAGGAGCTGCTGAACCGGATTATCGACTACACCGATGAGAAGAAGATCGGGCTGTCGCTCCCGTCGCTGCGGGTGGACAACTTCTCGGAATCGCTGATGGAAAAGGTCAGCCGCATCCACAAAAGCGGCCTTACCTTCGCCCCCGAGGCGGGCAACCAGCGGATGCGGGACGTCATCAATAAGAATGTCGACGAAGAGGAGATCATGCGCACCTGCCGCATTGCCTTTGAAGGCGGGTACACGAACGTCAAGCTCTACTTCATGTCCAGCCTTCCGACCGAGACCGACGAGGACGTGAAGGACATCGGCCGGCTCGCCCAGCGGATTGTCGACCTCTTCTTCAGCCTCGAGAAGCGCCCCCGCAAGATGGTCAACGTCTCGATTTCGGTCGCCGTCTTTGTCCCCAAGTGCGACACTCCCTTCCAGTGGGTCGGGCAGGATACCTTCGAGGTGATCGAGCGGAAACAGAAGGCGCTTGTGGACTCCATCCGCTCCCGCAAGATCTCGGTCTCCTGGCACGACGTCCACACCTCGGTCCTCGAGGGGGTCATCGCGAGGGGCGACCGCAGGCTCGGGGACGCCATCTACCGCGCCTGGAAAAAGGGCTGCGTCTTCGACAGCTGGAGCGAGTGCTTCCACTTCGACCGCTGGATGGAGGCTATCCACGAAGCCGGCCTGACGCCGGAATTTTACGCCAGCCGCACCCGGGACTTGGATGAAATCCTCCCCTGGGACCACATCGACGTCGGCGTCTCCAAAGCCTTCCTCAAGCACGAATGGGAGAAAGCCCAGCGGGCCGAGACCACCCGCAACTGCCGGGAACAGTGCGCCGGCTGCGGGGCCTCGAAGCTTCTCACCCGAAAGGACGGTGTCTGTGTTGAGTGAAAAGAATTCCAATGAAAAGCGGAAGGTCGTTGTCGTCCAGGGCCGCGACATCTACGAATACCGGGCGTTTTACCAAAAATTCGAGCGGGCGAAGTATATCTCCCACCTCGACCTCTACCGCGCCGTCCAGCGGACCTTCCAGCGGGCGGATATCCCCGTCTGGTTCACCGAGGGGTATAACCCCCACATCTACCTCACCTTCCCGATGCCGATCTTTCTCGGCTGCGAGGGGGTGGAGGAATCCTTCGACTTCCGGACGACGGTCGATATGGAACCGGAAGAACTGATGGAAAAGCTGAACGCCGCCTTCCCCGAAGGCATCCGGGTCACCCGGATGGCCGCTCCCGTCCACAAGGCCACCGAAATCGCCCGCGCCCGCTACACCCTCCTCGTCTCGTCCGAAGGGAAGACGGGGGAAGAACTCCGCGGTTTGTGGGAAGCCTTTGCCTCTTCCCCTGAAATCCTCGCGGAAAAGCGGACCAAAAAGGGGATGAAGACGGTCGATTTAAAACCGATGCTCTTCTCTTCTCAGGCGGAAGCGGAGGGGGAAGCCCTGCGCCTGACCCTCGAGACCGCCTGCGGGATTGCCGAGAACTTAAGCCCGGTGCTGCTCATTGACACCTTCGCTGCCGGGAACGGCTTTGAAGCCGACTACCGGCTGATCCGTCGGGACGGGATGTACCTGGAAAACGGGGAAGCGTTCTGCTGACAGGGGGCGTCTTTATGGAACGGAAAAAGGGGCTGCTTGCGGCCGGCTGTTTACTGGCCGTCGGGGCCGCGGCAGCCGTCTGGTTCGGCCTTGCGGATGAAGACCACACCCTTTCCGAAGCGGACGCGGCTGTCTTTGCGTCGGCCTCCCCAGCCCCCGCCGCCCTCACCCTTTCGCTCGACGCCGCCCCGGACGCGGCGGAGTTCTGCCTGCAAAACGGCACCGGCATGCAGCTGGATACCGGCGGCGTCAACCGGCTGGAAAAGCGGACCGGGGACGGCTGGGAGGCTGTCTGCGGCAGTACGGAGGACTATCCGCCCGGTTCCCAGACGCTGTCTGCCGGCGAGACCCTCTACGGGATGACCGGCTGGCCGGAAGCGGGCATCACCCTTTCCGCCGAGGAATACCGCTACCAGATGGTGGTCTGCCTTTACGGCGAGGAGGGGCGGATGCCGGTTATTGTGGAGGACACCTTTACAATCGGATAAGGAGGCCGTTATGAAACGCCTGATTTTCATCGGCGGCGCGATGGGGGTGGGCAAGACGGCCACCGCCCGGGCGCTGCAAAACCGCCTTCAGCCGGCGGCGATGCTG
>DVHA01000087.1 GCA_018712425.1 Candidatus Faecivivens stercoravium
CCAGCGAGGAAACCGGGTTATAGAACTTCAGCTCCAGCGTATCCCCGCTGTAATCGGCATAGGCCCCGTAGTAGGCGCTTTCGGCGAGGGTCAGCTCGATGACGCACTGGGGGATGCCGTTTGTCGTCTGGGTATAGACCCGGACGTCGGTAAAGCAGCTGTTCCCGGGGATGCTCACATCGCCGTTATAGATGCCGGTGGTGTAGTCAAAGGTGATCCGCACGACCCGCGGGGAGAAACTGGTGACGGTGTTGGAGGTGGAGGAGGCGTAGGTGACATCCAGCACCTCGATGTTGAAGGGCACCTTCCAGCTCTCGTCCACCGACAGGTAGGTGCATTCCGAATCGGCGCTGAGCGAGATGCCGGTGATCCGGTTCTCGCCCTGGCTGCCAGAGTTTGCCGACACTTCCACATCGTTTGCCGAGACCTTCCGCCCCGACTTCAGCCAGTAGATGTTGTTGGCATCCGGACCGGAAGAGACATAATCGATCGTCCCTTCCGGCAGCTGGTAGTAATAAGGGGCGGCGTAGTCCTCATTCCGGTCGGATTCCGCCGGGATGAAGACGTCGGCGTAGGAATCGGTGACGGTGATCTGCTGGCCGGAGAAGCTCTGTGCATTTTCAATGACCAGCATGTCCCCCTCAACAGTGCCGGACGAGCCGTCGTAGCTGTTTTCCATCGCCACGACCTTAAACGCCCCGCCGTTCCGGGTCTGGCTGCGGCCGTTTAAGGTCGCGGTGGCCGAGATGGAGACGGTTGTCCCGGCAGCGGACGAAGGGGCGGTGTAGCTCCCTTCATACCAGTAGAGGCCGCTGTCGGAGGTGCTGCCGGTGCGGGACATCTCGATTTCCGTCTTCCCGACCGTAACGGTCAGGTCGGCGTCCCGGCTCGCCAGCACCTCGATGGTCCGGGTCGAACCGGTGGTGAGGGTCATCGCCGTCTTGGGTGAAATATCTTCGATAATCGGGGTCATCAGCGCCTCCGCCGCCCGCGCCGGGAGGCAGAGGAACATAAGACAGACCGCCGTTAAAATTGCCACAGCCCGGGCGGTCTTTGCTGCCGCCCGGGAAGTTATATGCTGCAAACTGCTCCTCCTCCTTTACTGCAAAAGTGCGGTGAAGTTCTTTTTCTCCACCTGCATCGAGGCGTTCGGCGAGACAAAGATCTGCTCATACCGGAAGAGGATGATCCCGTCGACGTTTTCATACTGTCTCGAGAGGTCGATCTGCCGGGCGATGATGTCGGTGCTCTCGGTCCATTCCGTGCTGCCGGAACCGGCGTACTGGTCGGTGCTGCCGGACTTGTAGGCGGCGAGGCCGATCCGCAGCGAAACGCCGCTCGCGGTGGTCATATCGCTCCACTCTTTGAGGACCGAGGCATAGTCGGCGGTCGCGTGCTCAAAGCCGTAGTAGATCTGGGGGGCCAGGTAGTCGCAGTAGCCTTCATGGCTGGCCCAGTAGGCGACGTCGGCGTAGATGAGGTCGTAGTCCTGCTCCACAATCCCCCGGGGGCTGATGCCGAAGGTGACCGAGGGGTCATGGGCCTTGATGGTGTCGTACATCTCGCCCACGAGGTTTGTGATGTTTGCCCGCCGCCAGTCAGCCTGGCTGAGGCTGCTGCCGCTCGCCGCATAAGAATCCGCGTCGTAGGAAAACGGGAGGGAAGAGGGGTAGAAGTAGTCGTCGATATGGATGCCGTCGACGTCGTAATTTTCAAGGATTTCGGTGATGCCGTCGCAGACCAGCTGCCGCGCTTCCTCCGACGCCGGGTTTAAGTAGAGCCGGCCGCCGTAGGAGATGAGGTTTTCCGCCCGCTTTTCGGCATCGTCATACCACTGCCGGACCGGATATTCGGCCGAGACGCTTGTAATCTCGCTCTCCAGCATCAGCCGCAGCGGATTGACCCAGGCTTCAAAGGTCAGCCCCATGCTATGGGCTTCGTCCAGCAGGATCTGCAGGGGGTCAAACCCGGGGTCCCGCCCGATCGCCCCACCGGCATAGTAGGACCAGGGGAAATATTCCGACGGGTAAAAGCTGTCGCCATAGGGCCGCACCTGGACAATGACGGTGTTCAGGCCCGCGTCCAGGCAGTTTTGATACATCTCCCGGACATTCGCGGTAAAAGCCGACTCGCTCTGCCCCGAGAGGATCTTCTGTAAATCGAGGAAGGAAATCCAGATTGCTTGGACCTCGTCTTCCTCCGAAATGTTGGTGCTGGCCGACGAATCGGCAACCGAAGCCGCCGTGCTGAGGGCGCTGAGCGTCCGCTCGGCCTCCGAGTCCGCAGCCGATGCCGGCAGCGCCACCGCCGACGCCGCCATCACCGCGGCCGCCATCGCCGCCAGGGTGCGGACAAACTTTACGCTTTTCACCTTTTTTGGTTCACTCCTTTATATCTCTAACCGGCGTGTACGCCGCATGCTTTCAATATATAAGTGTCGCCAGGATGGCAAAATGTTGCAAATTGGAGACAAAAGTCTATTGGATAGATTTGGAGGCTCAATTATCATCCTTGTTTTCATCAGGTTTACCGGTTTCCGGGGCAGGATCTGAAGGCTTCTGCTGCGGCCGGATGATGGTGATCTCCCGGGTATCCGGCTCCGCGGCCTGTCCGCCGGCCCGCCGGCGCATTGCGGGCAGCTCCCGGGTGATATCCTCGGTCCGGCTGCCGGTGCGGGCGATGTCAACGGTGATCTGGTAGCCGCCGAGGCTCACCACCCGCCGCCCGACCGAAAGCGGCAGCACCGATTCCTGCCCCGAGGCGTAGATCCGCACCTCCCCTTTCTGGTTGCGGATGGCCGAGGAGGCGGGGCGGGTCTGGGTGATGACCACCGTCTTGACGTTGGCGGGGGCGGCGGGGCTTTTGGCCCCGAACCGGTAGTCGAGGTCGGGGAAGGGGTCAGCTGCCTGGGCCGGGGGCTCTTCCTCTTTGCCACGGGGGAGCCGGCCGTTCGGCCGCAGCGCAGCCAGGGCCCCCACCGACCCTGCCGCCAGCAGCGCCGGCACCGTCAGGCAGAGGGCCATCCCAAGCCCGGTCTGCACCCAGCAGAAGAGGATCCCGGCCCAGGGCAGGCTCCAGTCGACCGCCCCCAGGATCTGCTCCCGGGAGATGGCGACCGGCTTGCCGTCGACGGCCGCGTCGTCCAGCCGGTTATCCGAGAGGACGACAATCCCGCCGGCGTCGACCGCTACCGGCGTATTTTCGGGGATCGACCCCTGCTGCAGCCGGATGAGGCTCCCCCGGGGATAGCCCGGGTCGCCGGTCATCTCGACCGCCGCGTACCGGTTCCCGAAAAGGGTAAAGGTTTTGCCGCCGGAGCTGTAAAGCAGGATGCAGGTAAACGCCGTCAGCGCCAGCATGATCACACTCAGCGCCAACACCGCCGCCGACAGGATTTTCAGGAAAGTCCGTTTTTTGGACATCAGATATGCCTCCCTCGCTTGGAATGGCCGCGCAAAATCTGCGCATATTCATTTTTATTATCCTATATTTTCCCTTGTCTGTCAAGATTTACGGCGTTTCGCGGATTTCGCCGCCGTAGGCGTACACCACCGGGACATCCCCCACTACCAGCACCTCCGCCGCCACCGTCTCGTAAGGGACCGTGACCGTCTCCCGGGCGAAAGCGGTGACCGCCGTCACCTGAAGGGACATCTTCATCACCACCCGGTAAGCGGTCTGGTTGATGCCGGCCGATTCGGCCTCGCTCTCACAGAATATTGTAACCGCCCCGTCAGGGATATAGCGGAGCGGGAGCCCCGGGCCCCCGCCGGTGAAAAACTCCCCGAAAAAGAGGCTCCCCAGCGGGATGGAGGCGGTGTAATCCCCTTCCGCCAGCAGCGCCCCCGCTTCTTCCATTGCGGCGGTGCGGAGGGCGTGGAGCTTCCCTTCATCCACCGAGACCATCTGGATTTCCCCGTCCGGCCCTTTTTCCACCTGGGTGAGCCCGCCGCCCGCCGCTTCCATCCCGGCGCCGGCACACTCTGCCAGCAGCAGCCCACCCCACCGCATCGCCCCCGATACCATCAGCTGCTCACTCACCCGGTGGAGCCGCGCGCCTGTAAGCCCGGCCACAGCGGCCAACAGCAATACAGCGATCACCAGCCCCGGGCGGCGGGGAAATGTGCGCCGCACCCGCCGGAACAGGCGGGAAGCCCTCTTTTTCACCGGCTGCACCCCCTTCAGGGCAGTATATGCCGGGGGGAAAGGAAATGTGCGCTGGAAGGGAGGGATGGATTAACTGTTACTACAACAATATAAACTTTCCAAACGTCCAGTCAACATCCCGAAGACCGTTCGCTTGACGAACGGTCTCACACACGGGGGAGCGGGAGACACGGCTGCGTCAAACAGCGGGACCAGGGCCCGCGAGGGTCCTGGTCCGTCCAGGCGAAGCTTGGTCCCATCCAAGGGGAACCCTTGGTCGCTGCCTTAAGGGCAGCGAAATAAACATTCAA
>DVHA01000088.1 GCA_018712425.1 Candidatus Faecivivens stercoravium
ACGATGGCCGTCCTGATTATGAGTAACCTTCTGATCTCCGCCCTGCGGAAGGTCATCCCCGGCGGGGTGCGGATGCCGGCCTATATCGTCATCGTCGCCTCGTTTGTCACGATTGTCGAGATGCTGATGCATGCCTATGTGACCGACTTGTACGATTCGCTGGGCGTCTATATCCCGCTGATCGTCGTCAACTGCATTATTTTGGGCCGCGCCGAGGCCTACGCCTCCAAAAACCCGGTCATCCCCTCGATCTTCGACGGGGTCGGGATGGGGCTCGGCTTTACGATTTCGCTCACCGTCATCGGCATGATCCGGGAGCTGTTCGGCGCCGGGACCCTCTTCGGCTTTACGATTATGCCGGAGATTTACACCCCCGTTTCCATCCTGGTGCTGGCCCCCGGCGCCTTCCTGGTGCTGGCGGTCCTGTCGGCCATCCAGAACCGGCTGAAGATGCCCTCGGCCACCAACGTCCCCCACGAGGAGCTGGCCTGCGGCGGCAACTGCGCCGGCTGCACCGGCAGCGCCTGTTCGCTGAACCACATGAAGCTGGCCGAGGCGAAGGCGGAGGAGGCTTTAAAGCTCCAGGCGGAGAAGAAAGCCGCCAAAGAAAACGCCAAAAAGGAGGGTGAGGGCAAATGAACCTGATTTTAGTCATCATCACGGCGGCGCTGGTCAACAACGTCGTCCTCTCCCAGTTCTACGGCCTCTGCCCTTTCCTGGGGGTTTCCAAACAGCTGAAGACGGCCGCCGGCATGGGCGCCGCGGTTATCTTCGTCGTCACCGTCTCGTCGGCCCTCTGCGCGCTGCTGTATAACTTCGTGCTGGTGCCCTTCAGCCTTGAGTACCTGCGGACCATCGTCTTCATCGTCGTCATCGCGGCGCTGGTCCAGCTGGTCGAGATGGTGCTGAAAAAGATGAGCCGCGGGCTGTATGTGGCGCTGGGCGTCTACCTGCCGTTGATCACCACCAACTGCTGTGTTTTGGGTGCGGTTTTGACCAACGTCCAGAACGAGTACGACTTTATCACCAGCGTCTGCTCCGGCTTTGGCGCTTCCCTCGGCTTTGCCATCTCGATCATCCTGATGGCGGGGGTCCGGGAAAAGATTGCCCATAACACCGTCACCAAGTCCTTCCAGGGGATGCCGGTGGTGCTCCTGTCGGCCTGCCTGATGGCGATTGCCTTCTACGGCTTCCGGGGCCTGGTCTGACGGAAGGGGGAGGAAGAAGATGAATTTCACCGTTATCATCATCGCGACCGTGGTGCTCGCCCTGATCGGCCTGATTATCGGGCTGCTTCTGGGGCTGGCCGGGAAGGTCTTTGCTGTCGAGTCGGATGAGACAATCGAAAAGGTGCGGGAGTGCCTGCCCGGCAACAACTGCGGCGGCTGCGGCTACGCCGGCTGCGACGCGCTGGCAGAGGCGATTGCCAAAGGGGAGGCAAAGCCCTCCGCCTGCCCGGTCGGCGGGGCGGCCGTGGCGCAGAAGATTTCGGAGGTCATGGGGCTTCCGGCGGACACCTTTGTCCGCAAGGTCGCCTTTGTCAAGTGCTCCGGCTCCTGCGACAAAACCCGCTTCGACTACAACTACCAGGGGGCCGAGTCCTGCTACCAGGTCTCCCTCGCCCCCGGGCGCGGCCCGAAGAGCTGTGCCTACGGCTGCCTGGGGCTGGGGTCCTGCGCCAAGGCCTGCCCGTTTGATGCAATCCATGTCGTAAACGGACGGGCGGTCGTCAGCCGGGAGGACTGCAAGGCCTGCGGCAAGTGCGTCGAGACCTGCCCCCACAACCTGATTGAGCTGATCCCTTACGACGCGCCCTATATGGTCCGCTGCTTCTCCCAGGAGAAGGGGCGGAAGGTCCGGGAGATGTGCGACGCCGGTTGCATCGGCTGCGGCATCTGCCAGAAGAACTGCCCGACCGGCGCCATCACCCTGAAAAACAACATCGCCCACATCGACCAGTCGCTCTGCACCGGCTGCGGCAGGTGCGCCGAAAAATGTCCCGCCCACGTCATTATCCGGCAGGCGGGGGAGGCGGACGCCTCTTGACGTCCCCTCCGGGCCATACACAAAATCCTTTCTGTTTGGTAGGAATTACCTTGACTTTTGGGTCAAAAGCGCGTAAAATAAATATGATGCTCAAGCAGCAGAGGATATGAAAGAACATGGGAGGTTGCACAATTATGAAAAAACTGATTACGGTAGCGCTTCTGGCGGCGATGGGCCTGTCCCTCGTCTCCTGCTCGAACGATGGAGGCAGCAGCTCCGGCTCTTCCGCTTCCGGCTCTGAGACCAGCGCGTCTGCGTCCGGCACCGCTTCGGCGGCGACGGTCGGCACCGCTGTCCAGCTGTCTCAGGAAGCGGATGCGGAGAGCGCCACTTTTGACGCTATTTTCGCGGCGGTCCTGCTGGATGGCGACGGCAAGATCATCGACTGCGAGATCGACCAGACCGAGTACCAGCCCACCCCCGACGGGGCTGAAGTCGATGTCCGCTCCAAGATGGAAAAGGGGGACGACTACGGGATGGTTGCCGCCGGCGCTTCGACGATGGAATGGTATTCCCAGGTTGACGCCTTTGAGGAATATGTGGTCGGCATGACCGGCGACGAAGTGGCGGCCATCGAAATGACCGACGGCAAGGCGACCGACGCCGACCTGACCGCCGGCTGCACCATCGCGGTTGACGGCTTTGTCAGCGCGGTCAAGGCCGCCTGCGACAACGCTTCCGCCGAAGCGGGCTCCACCGACAAGCTGGCGATTGCCGTCACCACCACCGACGGTTCCGGCTCGGACGAGGCGGCGTTTGATACCGATTTCTGCGCGGTCACCGTCGACGGCGAGGGGGTTGTTACCTCCTGCTATATCGACACCGTCCAGGCTTCGGTCGGCATCGCGGACGGTGCGTTTGACGCCGCTTCGATTGCCAATAACTCCAAGAAGGCCCTCGGCGACGACTACGGCATGGTCGCGGCCGGCGCTTCGACGATGGAATGGTACACCCAGGCGGAGAACTTTGAAAGCTATGTCGTCGGCAAGACCGCCGATGAAGTCGCTTCCACCGCCCTGACCGACGGCAAGGCGACCGACGCCGACCTCGCGGCGGGCTGCACCATCTCGATCGAGAGCATCCTCGCGAACACCGAGAAGGCGATTTCCGCGGCTGACGCTGAATAACAGACCATCTGAAGGGGAGGGAGGGCGACCTCGCTCCCCTTTTTTAATGATATATGGCTTTCGCCATATGATATAGCCCTTGCGGGCTGTGATATAGCGCTGCGCGCTATGATATATTGTCCTGCGGACAATATGAAGGAGACTGTCGAAAAACAAGTTTTTCGACAGGATAACATCCGGGCTGCATGCCTCCCTACGGTCGACACTTGCCCGGATCAAGGTATTTTTTCCGCCGTACATGCCGCCGGAAAAAATGTGATTTAATTTTTGTGC
>DVHA01000007.1 GCA_018712425.1 Candidatus Faecivivens stercoravium
CCCGCCCGCAGCGGCTGCCCCGGCCGCCGAATCGCCCGATTCCTCGAGGATCGGGATATCGAGATGGACCGCCCCCGGAATCTCCGGGTCCGGGGCGCCCGCCTTCTCAAAAGAGGTCCGGAAATCAACCACATATTTCACCTGATACCGGATAAGCCGCTGCAAATCTTCCGCGGAGGCCCCGCCGAGGGCGCCGGTGCGGAGCAGCCGTTCCCCCTTAACCTTCCGTCCCCCGGCAGCCGGATACCCGGCAACCCGGCGGGCGTTGGCGACGCCGGTAAGCCCGAGGCTCACCGCTTCCATTTCCGTTTTTCTGTCCATCTTTTCCGTCTCCTCTCTGCCTTACCGGGCCTTTCCGCCCAGATCTTCGGTAAAATGGGGATACTTCTCCCAATACCCCCGGTAAATCCGGCCTTCTTCCCCGTCGAGGTTTAACTGGTACATCCGGAAGTCCACCGGGATATCCTTCGGCTGCCACTGTTCCCGGTAGGTGTAGCAGTAGCGCATCGAGAGTTTTTCCATCACCCTTCCGCTCCGGGGGTTTAAAAGGTCGTGGGTGGCGGTGATATAGGGCATCCCGTCCGCCTTCAGCCGGGCGATGACCGCCGCCCCCGCCTCGGCCGCGTATCCCTGCCCCCAGAAAGCCTTCCGGAAGCCGTATCCGAAGTCGTGGGGTTCATCCGTATCCACACCGATATAGCCGATGGGGATATTGTCCTCCCGCCGGCAGACGGCGTAGGCGTACCCGGACGGCCGCTCATAAACCGCCAGGTACCGTTCCTCCAGGAACCGACGGGCGTCGGCCATCGTCTCCGCCGGGAACCAGGGGAGGAACCGGTTGGCCTCCCGGTCGCTGTAAATGTCGAAGACCGCCGGCAGGTCCTCCGGCGCAAACCGGCGCAGGATCAGCCGCGGGGTCAGGAGGGTGGGGGTATTTTCCAGAAGCATGATGTTCACTCCTCAAATGCGATATGAAACTGCTTCCAGTATACCCTCCCTGCCCCCGCCTGTCAACCAGCAGAAAAGCCCTCCCCACTCAAACGGGAAGGGCTTTTCCTCCGAAAATCAAAGAGGAGTATAGAAGTGGTCTGTTATGAAAGGATGGATGCCTGATTATTCGGCCAGCGCCTTGCCCAGGGCCTCGCAGTTTGCGGCCGCGTCGGCGTCGGGGGCGTCGTTGCAGATCACGCTCTCGCAGGCGAGGACCGCGCCGTCGCCTTTGCAGGTCTCTTCCCAGTTCCGCATCCACTCGCCGTCCCCCCAGCCGTAGGAGCCGAACAGGGCGATCTTCCTGCCCTTTAAATCCCCTTCGCAGGCCTGGAACATCGGCTCAAACTCCGATTCCTCCAGCTGTTCGGTCCCCATCGACGGGCAGCCGAATGCGGCCGCGTCGTAATCCCCGAGGGTCGAAGGGTCAAACTCGGCGGCGGTGAAGAGGGAAACCTCCGCGCCGGCGGCCTCAGCGCCGTGGACAACCGCTTCCGCCATCGCCTGGGTGTTGCCGGTGCCGCTCCAATAGATAACCGCTACTTTTGCCATCTGTATTCCTGCCTTTCTGGTCATCAATCATTTTACCCGGGAGTTAGCCTCCCCTAACAATGATCATTATACCGGATTTGCCCGCTCCCCTCCACTCTTTGGAGCCCATTTTCAATCCGGCGGGCCCACTTTCCGCGCCGCAGGCAAAAAAATCCCCGCCGCTCCCGGGGAAACCGGAAGCGGCGGGAAAATACGGCAATCAATTTTTGTCTTTTGGGCATTGAATGTTTATTTCGCTGCCCTTATGGCAGCGACCAAGGGTTCCCCTTGGATGGGACCAAAGGCTCTGCCTTTGGAAACCGCCAGGACCCTCGCGGGCCCTGGACCCGCAGTTCGACGCGATGTGGGATGCCCGTCCCTACCGCGTGAGACCGGCCGTGGGAGGCCGGTCTTCGGACATTCGTTGGTCGCCCGGTATTTTAAAAACTACCATCCATAAAACAAAAACGCCTTACTGAACGCTCTTACTTCTTATAGTCAAAGTCCGGGATAGCGAGCCAGCGCCGGCGCATAAAGTGCGCCGCCATCTTCGGCTTGCGGTCGCGGGTGAAGAGGCCCTTCTTGTTGCCCTGGACCCGGACAACCCCCTGGGAGGTGGCGAAATCGGCGAAGTTCCAGACCTGTTCGCCCTGGACCGCCGGGAAGTCGTCAAACACCCGGGTGTTCATCTCGTAATAGTCGACCTGGAACTCCTCGGTGAACATGACCGGCGTCGCGTCGTGCAAACCGGCGACGGTATCGGCGCCGAACTCGGTGAAGACAATCGGCTTGCCGTAAGCGGCCCACTTTTCCAGCTCTGCCCGGAGCTCTTTTTCCGCCGATTCCAGGTCACCGCTGCAATAATACCAGCCGTAGTAGCGGTTGAGGCAGATGACGTCGGGCAGTTTGAGGCTCACTTCCATCTCCGCGTCGGTCAGCATCTGGCAGTTGACCAGCGTGCAGGGGCGGTGCTGGGGGTCCAGCTCCCGCATCAGGGCAAAGAGGGGGGCAAAGTATTCCCACGCCCCTTCGCCGTTGGAGTCCGGCTCATTGGCGATGCTCCACATGACGACGCAGGCGAAATTCTTATCCCGGGCGGCCAGTTCGCGGAGGACATCCTGATGATGTTCGCCGGTCCTGATGCCGGTCTCGGGGGCGAAGGTCGCGCCGGGGGTCGCGCCGAAGAAGCCGCCGCCCATCCGGAGGTTCAAGCCGACCGCCGGGCACTCGTCGATGACGACGATCCCCTCCCGGTCGCAGAGCCGCATCATCTCTTCCGAATAGGGGTAATGGCTGGTGCGGAAGGAGTTGGCGCCCTGCCACTTGAGGAGGGCGAGGTCCTTGACGTTCATCGCCTCGTTGAAGCCGCGGCCGTTCGGATAGGTGTCCTCATGCTTGCCGTAGCCTTTGAAATAGAAGGGGCGCTCGTTGATGAGGAACCGGGTCCCGTCCACCCGGACCGTCCGGATGCCGTAGGGGAGGATATACTCGTCCATCCCGAAGTAGGCCCGCACCTCGTAGAGGTAAGCGTCCATCGGCTGCCAGAGGCGGACCTTTTCGATGGTCACATCGCCGGTTTTCCCCTCACCCTGGCCGACCAGGCTGCCCGCCTCGTCATAGACGGCGATCCGGCCTTCCCCTTCGCCCAGCGCGGTGATGGCGTAGTGGAGGACCGCGGAACCGGACTCAAAGTCGACGTCGGCAGTGACGGTAAGGTCGGCGATGAAGTCCTGGGGGGTGGTGTAGAGCTTGACCGGGCGGTTGATGCCGGCGTAGTTGAAGAAGTCGAAGTTGGTGGCATTGACCTTTTCGCCGGCGGGGGTCACCTTCTGTTCGCCGACCGGGAGGGTCGAATGGTCGATCCGGTTGTCGACGGCGATGGTGAGGAGGTTGTCCCCTTCCTTCGCAAAACCGCTCACCTCCGCCTCAAAGGGGAGGAAGCCGCCCCTGTGGGCCATAACCAGGGAGCCGTTTAAATAGACCTTCGCGTGGTGGGTGACGGCGCCGCAGCGGAGCACCAGCCGCTCTTCCAGCATCGTCCGCGCCAGCCGGACGGTCGTCTGGTAGTAGACAACGCCGTGATAGTCCCGCAGCTTTGCGCAGGCTTTCATGTCGTTGTAGGAGGCGGGGACCGCCATCGTCATCGGCTGGGGCAGCGGCTTCCCGGCCCAGCCTTCCCGTTCGCCCTGCCCCTCTTCGTCCTCCATCCGGAACGCCCAGATGCCGCTGAGGTCAAAGAGCATGCGCGATTTGGTCATTACAGGGTACAGCATGGAAAAAACTCCTTTCGGTGTTGGATTTTAGCCGGTTTTCACCGGACGAACCTCTCGTTTCTGGTTCTATTGTAGCACGGAAAGCCCGGGGAGAATAGGACTTTTTTTGGACAAAATATCACGATTTTCCTCCGCCGTTTTTCTCCTGCCGCAGCCGGGCGCGGTATTCCCCCGGCGTCATCCCGGTCTCCCGCTTGAACAGCCGGATAAAATAGCTGACGTCCAGAATCCCGACCTGTTCCGCCACCTGGGAGGCGGAAAGGTCCTCCCGCTCCAGCAGCTCCTTCGCCCGCCCGATCCGCTTCAGCCGCAGCCAGCGGCTGAGGGTCATCCCCACCTCGGCCTTAAACCGGGTCGCGAGGTAGCTTTCGCTGACCCCGGCCCGCAGGGCCAGCGTCCGGGGGGAGGCGTCCCCGTCCAGGTGGAGCAGACCGTCCCCCATCACCCCCTGGATGAGCGGCGAATACCCCCTGGCCTCCGCCTCCCGGACCAGACGGCAGTAGGCGGACACCATCTCGGCCCGGAGGGCGCCGAGTTCCCGCAGGCTGATGCAGCCTTCAATCCGCCGGGAGTACTCCCTGGAGATCTCGTCGATAAAAGCCGGGTGGATACCCGCCCGCTCGATATTTTTCCGCAGGAGGGTGTTGAGGATAATCAGGAGGTTCTGCCGCCCCCGCAGCGAGTCAAACCGCCCGGGGAGCTGGTAGCGGGCCAGTTCCCGCATTGCCGCCATCGCCTTTTCGGTATCGCCGGTGAGGACCTCGTCCAGCCAGGCGTTTTCCGCCCGGTACCGCCGCTCGATCATCGAGGCGGCCATCGACTGCTCATACCGTTCCTGCCGCCTTTCCTCCGGGTTAACCGACGGCCGGGCGGCGGAAAGGCCGGAAGGCTCCTCCCAAGCCCGCAGCGGCAGCGGCTCCCCCTTCCCCAGCGGCGCCGCAATCCGCTGGAATGCCCGGATCAGCGCCCCTTCATCCGCCACCACCGGCAGGGTGCTCCGGTACTCAAAAAGGGAATCGACCCCCTCGCCGTCCGCTTCCGTACCCCCCAGTTTCCGCCAGAGGGCTTCGGCGGCGGCGCGGGTGTTGGGGCTGTCGAGGTAGGGGCCGAAGCTGAAAAGCCCCTCTTCCGCCTTTAGAAAGAGGAACCGGCAGCCGAACCGGTCGGCCAGATGATAAAGCAGCCCCCGCTCCAGCCCTTCCGCCACCGCCAGCAGGTACCCCTTTTCGTCAAACCCCGGTTCCATCCAGGCGCGGATCCCCCCGTCAAACTGCCCTTCCGGCTCCCCGCCGGGGGAGAGGCGGCAGACGTTTAGGTTAAAGCTTCCGGCAAGCTGGACAAGGGTGTTCATCAGGTCAATCTGCATGGCGGCCTCCTTTTTCGCGGGACAGGGCAGACGCGGGTGAAAAAATAACCGGCAGCGGTAAACTGCCGGTTATCGGGATTAGACAGAAAGCTTACTTATTGGCGTTGAAGTAACCGGCAAACGCGTCGACCGGCGAAACGCCCTTGAAGGTGCTCTCGCCCGCGATCTTCTCGACCAGCGTTTCAACGACG
>DVHA01000089.1 GCA_018712425.1 Candidatus Faecivivens stercoravium
GGATGAAGCGCCGGCAGCCGGACTGAACCGGCTATTTTCCCCTCACCCTTCTTTCCGGAAAGGAGCCCCCATGCCCCGTCACCTTCTTCTCTACGGCCCGCCCGCCTGCGGCAAATCCACCGCCATCCTCCGCGCCCTCGGGCCCGCCCGCCGTCTGGCCGGCGGTTACCGGACCCTGCGGCTGTGGAAGGGGGATATCCGGGCGGGGTTCCGGCAGATTCCGGCCGCCTCCCCCGAAGGGGTGGATGCCCACTGGGCGGAAGCGGACGGCGGGGTTTTTCTCACCCTCGGGCCGGGAGAGGGGGAAAAGCGGCTGTACCCGGATGTGCTGTTAAACAAAACCCTGCCGCTTCTAGAGGCGGAAGCGCCCTTTTACATCATCGACGAATGCGGCGGCCGGGAGCTGATGCTCCGCCCCTTCCGGGACGCGCTGGTGCGGCGGCTCACCGGCCCCGCCCCGGTAGTCGGCGTCTGGAAAGGGGAACCGGGGGCCGGCAGCCGGAAAGAACTCCTCGACCCCGGCTTCCGGCGGGAATGGGAGGCCCTCCGGGAGCTGCTGCAAAACCATCCCGATATCCTGCTTTTAAAAGCGGGGACCGGGCAGGAGATGGTCCGGGCGGTGCAAAGCTGGATGGAAGAAAACGGGGTGACCGGATGAAAACGCGAAAAAAACTGCCGCCGGGGGTCATCCTCGGGATACTGGGCGGGGCGCTGCTGCTGGTCATCCTCTTTTCCTTCCCGCTGGGGCGGTATCCGGTC
The DNA here is from genome assembly GCA_018712425.1 of Candidatus Faecivivens stercoravium. GTDB lineage: Bacteria > Bacillota > Clostridia > Oscillospirales > Ruminococcaceae > Faecivivens > Faecivivens stercoravium. Next base: position 760 of record DVHA01000089.1, read on the forward strand.
TCGGTCCCGCAGCTGATGCAGCAGCTCATGAGCGACCTGTTCGGGACGCCCGCCCCCGCCGACGAAAACCTCGCGCGGGTCATCTACCGGATCCGGCTGCCGCGGATTCTGCTGGCGGTCCTGGCCGGGGGGAGCTTATCGGCCGCCGGGGCCGCCTATCAGGGGGTTTTCCAAAACCCGATGGCCTCCCCCGACCTTCTGGGGGCGTCGTCGGGCGCTTCGTTCGGGGCGGCGCTGGGGATTATCCTGGGGCTGCCTTCCGGCGGGGTCACCGGACTGGCGTTTTTCATGAGCCTCTTGACCGTCCTGGCCGCCTGGCTGGTCAGCCGGGCGTCGAAGGGGAGCCGGGTCATGACCCTGGTGCTGTCCGGCATGATGGTCTCCTCCCTGTTTACCGCCGGGACCTCTTATCTGAAACTGGTGGCCGACCCCGAGGACCAGCTCCAGGAGATCACCTACTGGCTGATGGGCAGCCTTTCGGGGGCGGATTGGGGCGACTTCCGGACCGCCCTCCTGCCAGCGGCCATTGGGATTACGATCCTCCTCCTGCTCCGCTGGCGGCTGGGGGTGCTGACGCTGGGGGACGAGGAAGCCGAAGCCCTCGGGGTCAAGCCGGAACGGGTGCGGGCGGCGGCGGTGCTGGCCGCGACCCTTTTGACGGCGGCGGCCATCGCCTCCTGCGGGACCATCGGCTGGGTGGGCCTCATCATCCCCCACCTGGCCGGCCGGCTGACGGGGCAGAGCTACCGCTACCGGCTGACGGGGAGCATCCTGCTGGGCGGGGCGTTCCTGCTGGCCGCCGACAACATCGCCCGCTCGGCCCTGCCGGTGGAAATCCCGATCGGCATCCTGACGGCCTTTGCCGGGGCGCCGTTTTTCCTGTGGCTGATGGTCAAAGGAGGGAGGAAGGGATGAGCCGTCTCATCGCGGAGGGGGTTTCGTTCCGGTACCCCGGCCGGGAACCGCTGCTGAAAAAGATCGGCTTCCGGGCCGGCGGCGGGGAGCTGGTCTCCCTCATCGGCCCCAACGGCGCCGGCAAAACGACCCTGTTAAAATGCCTGCTGGGGCTGCTGCGCTGCCAGGGGACGGTGCGGCTGGACGATACCCCGGTGCGCAGCCTCTCCCCCGACCGGCGGGCCTCGCTTCTCGCCTATATCCCCCAGCACCACGGCCTCAGCTTCAGCTACCCGGCCTTTGAAGTGGTGCTGATGGGGGCGACGCCCGCCCTGCGCTGGTACCGTTCCCCCGGGAAGGCCGAAAGGGAACGGGCCGAGGCGGCGATGGAAGAGATGGGGGTCTATCACCTACGGGAACAGCCCTTTGACACCCTCTCGGGCGGCGAACAGCAGCTGTGCATGATGGCGAGGGCGATGATGGCCGACGCGAAGGTCTGGCTGCTGGACGAGCCCGCCGCCAACCTTGATTACGGCAACACCCGGCGGCTGATGGAGCGGCTGCAAATGCTGGCCGGGGACGGCTACCTGATTTTGCAGTCAATCCACGCCCCCGAAACCGCCGCCTTCTTCTCCACCCGCATCCTCGCCCTCCAAGACGGGCAGCTGATCGCCGACGGGAAGCCGGATGTGCTGGACGAAACGCTGATGGAACGGCTGTACGGCGTCAAGGTCCGCCGCCGGGAACTGCGGGAACCGGACGGGGTCTTCCCGGTGTTCCTGCCGGTCAGGCGCTGAAGCCGGACCCCATGATAATCCAGACGAAAGAGTGAATCACATGAAAAAAATCCTGAGCATCTCCCTGTTATGCGCGCTGCTCCTCACCGGCTGCCAGAGCGGCGGTTCGGAACCCTCCGAGAGCACGGCCTCCGAATCCAGCGCCAGCACGCCCGTTTCCTCCGAAAGTGCGGCGGAGAGCGCCCCGGAATCCACCGAAGAAGAAACCAGTTATACCTTCACCGACTCCCTCGGCCGGGAATTCACCTTTGACGGGCCGGTCGACGCGGTGGCCCCCTCCGGGCTGCTGTCCCAGCTGGTGATCTACGCCGCCGCGCCGGATACGCTGGTGGGCTGGAGCAACGAGTGGACCAGCGGCGCCGAACAGTATATCCCGGAAGAGTACCGCTCGCTGCCGCTGATCGGCCAGATCTACGGCACCAACACCGAGTTCAGCGTTGAGGAGCTCTTGGCCCACGGCCCCGACATCGTCCTCGACATCGGCGAGCCGAAGGACGGGATGGCGGAAGATTTTGCCGCCCTCGAAGAGCAGACCGGCATCCCCTTTGTCCATATCGACGCGACGATGGAGACGATGCCCGAGGCGTTTACGATGATCGGCGAGCTGCTGGGGATTGAAGAGACCGCGGCGGTCTATGCCGACTACTGCGGCGAGGTCTACAGCCGGACACTGGAGATTATGGACCAGGTCGGGGAAGACAAGACCTCTGTCCTCTACCTCACCGGCGACGACGGGCTGAATGTCATCGCAAACGGCTCCTACCACGCCGAAATCCTCGACCTGATCGGGGACAACGCGGCGGTTGTCGACGAGCCCTCCTCCAAAGGGACCGGCAACGAGACCGATATGGAGCAGATCATGCTCTGGGACCCGGAGGTGATCTTCTTTGCCCCCGGCAGCGTCTACGACACGGCGGCGTCTGACCCGCTGTGGCAGGGCCTCTCGGCGATCCAGTCGGGGCAGTATTATGAGGTCCCGTCGGGGCCTTACAACTGGATGGGCTTCCCGCCTTCCATCCAGCGGTATCTCGGGATGATGTGGATGGAAAAGGTGCTCTATCCGCAGTACGCCGGCTTTGACCTGATGGAAGAGGTCCAGCGGTATTACGACCTCTTCTACCACTATGATTTGAGCGAAGAGGAATACGCGCAGCTGACCGAGCGGTCGCTGCCGTAAACGGGATGTATCTGAACCGGGTTTACTTTTCCCCCGACTTCTGGCATCCCCTCTGGAACCCCGCCCTCACCCTCATGCTCTCCCTCACCCTCCTCAGCGGCCTGAGCTGGCTCTTCCCCGCCCGCCGCGCCAAACGCAAAAAATGATTTTCCCCGGCGTCAAAACGGCGCCGGTTTTTTCTTCGCCCGGGATCCCCGTCCATCCATTTTGCAGCCGCTTTGTTCTCAGCGGGGGCACCCGGTAGAACCGCCGAAAGGTGCCAAAATTTTGCACATTCCGTTGTGCATCCTGCTAAAAACAGGTTTTTTCGAGTTAGAGACTGGAAAAACTGCCGGGCATACATTATAATAAGAATGGTACTTTTGTTATGAAAATCGTATGGATGGCCCCGCGGTTGTAGGCGGGCGGTCCATTATCCAACTACAGAAAGGCGGCGGATCCATATGAAACGGTGCAGAAGGTTACTCTCTGCGCTACTGGCCCTCCTGCTTCTATCCGGGGGGCCCGTGTCCGTGCCCTCTTCCGTCCTGGCGGCCGCAGATTCCGATGTAGTTTCCGAATCCGCGCCGGAAAGCGGAGAAGAAAGTCTCCCCTCTTCCATCAGCCTGACTGTCAGCATCTTTGAAAACGTCGGGCGCCGGTGGCTGCTCTCCCCGACCCAGCTGTCGGTACCGGACGGGACGGGCCTGGGGTCGCTGCTTTCGGTTTTAAACCAATATGCCTTTCTGGAGGACGTCCGGATGGACGGCAGCGAAATCCTTTCGATTACCGATGAGGACGGGGATGTCTTCCCGGCAAACCCTTCGGTCGGCAACAACTGGATTATGGTCGTAAACGGCATTGAATACCCCGGGGAGGAGGGCCTCACCCCGCCCGCGGCCTTTTCCGACGGCGACACCGTCCAGCTGGTTTATGAAAGCGGCGGCACGGCGGAAACCGACCTTTCGGCAGTCTCCACCCCCGACCGCACCCTTTCCTCCGCCACCGGGTCGCTCCCCTGGGAAGACAGCTATGAATACGCCCTGACCACCGGGTCCAGCTGGCTGCGGGCCAACGTCCAGACGCCCTTTGCACTGACGGTGCTGGGGGCCTGCGGGGTAACGGTCGACCACCGGTATCTGACCCAGGTCCTGCGGGAAATCAGCGAGGATACTTCCCCTTCGGGCACCCAGCTGGCCCAGGATATCCTGGCGGTCACCTTCTCGGGCATCTCGGCCGAAAACTTTTCCGGGCGGGACCTGATCGCCGAGATGCTCCCCTACCCCGACCTCGGGCGGATTGAATCGATCCTGGGGCTGATCGCCTACGACAGCAACCAGTATGAAATCCCCACCGACGCTTTAAACTCCCGCAGCGCAATGCTCAACGTCATCATGGCCGGGCAGAATGAGGACGGGGGGATCGCGCAGGTCCAGGGGGAGGAAAGCAGCGTTATCCTGACCGCTTTTGCCCTGATCTCGCTGGCCCCCTACCGGGACGACGCGACGGTCGGGCCCTGTATCGAAAAGGCGCTCGGGTGGCTGGCCGGGGAGATGGGGGAGGACTGCCTTTTCAGTGACCAGCAGCTCCCCTCCTGCACCGCCACCGGGGCGGTGATCCTGGCTTTATCCAGCCTTTCGGTGCCGCTGACCGATGAGCGGTTCACTGTGGGGGATCAAAACCTCCTGACCGCCCTGATGCAGTTTTACAATGAGGGGACAGGCTTCTCCGAACGCACCGGCCGTGACCCGGACGCCGAGGCGACCGGGATGGCGCTTTTGGCGCTGGAATCCCAGCGAACCGGCCGCAACCCGCTGGTTTTAAGCTCCCCGATCACCGGCAGCGGGACAATCGACTTTTCGGTGAGCGAAACCGTCTCGGAAGAGTCCAGTTCAGAGCCGCTGCTGGACCAGGAAACCCGGATGAAGGTCCGGGTCGGGCTGGTTGCCGCCGTCGGCGGGGCCGCGGTCGCGGCGCTGGCGATGCTGGGGGTGCTGCTGCACTGGCGGAACAAGTATAAGAAAAAGAAATGACGGCGCGGGGATATCCTATCTAAACAAGTCACCCCAATCCTTTACATGGAGGATCAATAAATGGACGCAAAGGAACTGATCAAAACAGTGGAAAGCGGCCGGCTGGACGAAAAGCTGACCACCCTGTACGGCGCGGACAAGTTAACCGGCGCCAAAACGCGCGCTGCCGGCGCGGTAAACGCCTACCTGGGCTATTTCCCCGACTCCCCCGACCTCGCCCTCTTCTCCTCGCCGGGGCGGGTGGAGCTTTTGGGCAACCACACCGACCACAACGCCGGCGCCGTCATGGCGGGGGCGGTCAATATCGACATCTTCGCGGTCGCGGCCCCCTCGGACGAGCCGGTCATCCGGGTCAAGTCCGAAGGATACCCGATGGTGACGGTAGACCTCCGGGACCTCACCCCCCAATCCGAAGAGTCGACCCATTCCCCCGCCCTGATCCGGGGGATCGCTTTCCGTTTCCGGGAGGCCGGGCGGAAGATCGGCGGCTTCACCGCCTACACCACCTCCCAGGTCCCCAAAGGCAGCGGGCTTTCGTCCTCGGCGGCCTTTGAGGTGCTCATCGGCACCATCCTGAACAAGATGTACGGGGGGCGGGCGACGCCGGAACAGATCGCCATCGACGCCCAGTTTGCCGAAAACGTCTATTTCGGCAAGCCCAGCGGCCTGATGGACCAGATGGCCTGCGCGGTCGGCAACGTCGTCGAAATTGACTTTGCCGAGCCTTCCGCCCCGGCCATCACCCCCCTCTCCCTCGACCTCGCGGCAGCCGGATGCCGGCTGGCGGTGGTCAGCACCGGCGGCAGCCACGCTGACCTGACCGACTGCTACGCCGCGATCCCCCGGGAGATGAAAGAGGTGGCGGCGGTCTTCCGGCAGCCGGTCCTGCGGGACATCACCTTTGACCAGCTGATGGAAAAGGCGGACGAAATCCGGGCAGCCTGCGGCGACCGGGCGCTGCTGCGGGCGGTCCACTTTGTCACCGAGAATGTCCGGGTGCGGGCGGCCGCCGCGGCGCTGCGGGCGGGCGACTTTGCCGCCTTCTGCGCCGAGCTTTCGGCTTCCGGCCGCAGTTCTGTCCTCTCCCTCCAGAATATCTATCCCCCGCAGGACCTCCAGCACCAGGGGGTCACCCTGGCCCTCGCGGCGGCGTCGGCCGTCTTAGGGGAAGAGGGGGCGTTCCGGGTCCACGGCGGCGGGTTTGGCGGGACCATCCTCGCGATTGTGCCGGAGGGGCGGCTTGCCGCCTTCACCACCCGGATGGAGCAGCTGTTTGGGGAAGGCTGCTGCAGGATCCTTTCCTTCCGGGAAGGGGCCTGCAAAATCCTGTAAACCTATCGGCAACGGAAAATGCCCTCTGCCTGTAAAGGCAGAGGGCATTTTTTTACTTACGAGCCAGCAAATTCAGAGGGGGAGTATCCCATCAGCCGGCAGCCGATTCACTGCCGGTTTCCGTTGCGGACGAATCCTCGGAAGAGGTTCCGCCCGCGTCTTCTTCAGCGGACGCATCGGTGGAGCTGTCGTCCGCGGTGCTGTCAGTGGCCTCACTGGAATCGGCAGCCGTGCTGTCGGTACCGGTAGAGCTGTCACCGGCCGTTTCGTCCGAAGACGTGCCGGAAGATTCATCCGACGCCTCGTCAGAGGTTTCATCGGAAGCGGCGTCCGAAGATTCATCCGACGAAGTCGAGCTGGTAGAAGTGCTCGTCGATGTACTGCTGGACGAAGAAGAAGAATTGTCCGTGTCATTGCCGCAGCTGGCCAGAGCCAGCGCACATGCGGATACCGCTGCCAGCAGCGCAACCGCCCATAACTTAGACTTTTTCATCTGTCATTTTCCTTTCTGAAGGTAAGTCAGCGGAGTTTTCCGCTGTGGCTATAGTATACAGGACAGAAATGAAAAGTCTATGTAAAGAGACTGTATAATGGGTGATTTTTTCTTAATCAGACTGTTAGTTTGGCAAATGCGCAACCCAATTGATGCACATGACAAAAAGTATATGAATCCATTGTGCAGTTTGCCAAGCAGATTCCCGGGGATTTCCCTTTGGAACCGTTTTGCCGGGGTGTTTGCCCCGGCAAAACCAGCAATTACCGTTCTTCCGGCGGGTCGGTTTCCACCTCTTCCGCCTCCGGCTCTTCGCCGCTCCCTTCTGCCCCTTCCGTCTCCTCCGGCAGCGCGACAGCCGCATCGTCAAAGGCCTGCACCGCCAGTTCCAGCTCTTCCGCAGCGTCGTGGCAGCGGTCGTCCAGGATGACCAGCGCGACATATCCCCCGGCCGACCAGACCTTGGAGACGCTCCCCTCTTCTGTGCTGACGAGTGTCCGGCGGGCGATGTTCAGCTGGGAGATCAGGTCGTTCTCACGCCCCTCCACCGGCTGGAGGACAAGGTAAAGGTCCCCGTCGTCCATAACCCCTGCGAAGTCGGCGATGATATCCCGGTCCAGCACCAGCGTGCTCTGGAGGTAGCCGCCGGTGACCGTTTCGGTGGGGGCGGGGCGGTGGCGGCAGACAGCGGAAACCGCCTCCACCATCGGGGCCAGCAGCTGTTCCGGCACCGTCTCGGCCGGTTCCGGCTCCGATTCCAGCTCATCCATATCCGAAGCGTTTTCCGGGGTGTCGGGGGTGACCGCCTCGATCTCCTCCTCGGTCGCCTCGCCCGAGACCCACCAGACCCCGTTCGGGTCAAAGGAATACTCCACCCCGCCAATGGTCAGCGTGCAGTCCACCGCCATTGAGCCGTCGATCTGGAGGTAGTACCATTTGCCGTCGTCCAACAGCCAGCCGGTCTGCATGACGCCGTTGTCGTTTAAATAATACCACTTGCTCGACCGCATCAGCCAGCCGGTTTTGAGGGCGCCGTTTTCGTAAAAATAGTACCAGGTGCCGTCGATCTCATGCCAGCCGGTGACCATGTAGCCCGCCTCATCGAAATAATACCATTTGTCGCCGACCTTCTGCCAGTCGTTGATGACGGCGGCGCCGCTGGAGGTGAAATAATACCAGATTCCCGAATTGGGAAGCTGGTACCAGCCGGTCTGCATAATCCCGTCGCTGTCAAACCGGTACCATTTCCCATCGATAAAGGCCAAACGCCCGGCGACCGCCTTTCCGGTGGAGGTGATATACCGCCAGCCCGCGTCCGTATCGTTCCAGTACCCGTCTTCTGCCGCAGCGGGCAGCGCGGGGACGGCGGCCATCCCCAGCGCCAGCACCGCCAGGGCGGCCGCCAGCCGGCGGTGCAGCCGGCCGCGATTCTCTTTTGCCATCTAAACCTAACGCTCCCTTTCAAATCCCAAAAATGCCGTCGAATCTTGACGATACCTTAAAATTATACCATTTCCCCTCTTTTTTGACAAGCCTGCGACACAGTTTGGATGTAAATTTTCCGTTTTTTGGGCTTTTGTTTTTCCCGCACCCGGCCGCCCGGATGTAATCCTGTCGAAAAACTCGTTTTTCGACAGATAAAAAAAGGCCGGACAGTTTCCTGTCCAGCCCTTGATGTTCTGTGGGGAAGAATTACTTCAGCTCGACCTTCGCGCCGGCTTCTTCGAGTTTCTTCTTCATCTCTTCGGCATCGGCCTTGGCAACGCCAGCCTTGACAACGCCAGGAGCGCCGTCGACGATCGCCTTGGACTCCTTCAGGCCCAGGCCGGTAACTTCCTTGACAGCCTTGATAACAGCAGTCTTGGCATCGCCGATCTCGGTGAGGACGACGTCGAACTCGGATTTCTCTTCAGCAGCGGGAGCAGCAGCACCGGCAGCGACAACAACAGCGCCGGCAGCGGCGGAAACGCCGAACTCCTCTTCGATGGTCTTAACCAGCTCATTGAGCTCGAGAACAGTCAGAGACTTGATCTCTTCAATCATAGCAGTAATTTTTTCAGAAGCCATGAGATTTACCTCCATGTAATAGATTTTAGATGGCCTGCCGCGGCAGGCGGGATGTTACCGCAATAATCAGGCGGTAGCTTCTTCGCCGGACTCGTCCTTCTTGGCAATCTGGTCCAGGACAACCGCGAGGTTGCGGACGATGCCGTTCAGGCCGCCAGCCAGCTGGGACAGCAGGACTTCTCTGGACGGGATAGACGCGATTTCGTCAACCTGTGCCGCGTCGAGGACGTCGTTCTCAATGAAGCCGCCCTTGATGTTGAAGCAGTCCTTGTAGTTCTTTGCGTACTTCGCGATGATGCGGGCGGGAGCGGTCGCGTCGGAATCGGAAAGCGCGATGGCGGTGGTGCCGTCCAAGTGCTTCGCCAGTTCCTCAAACTTGCCGCCGGTGACCGCAAAGCGGATCGAGGAGTTCTTGTAAACAGAGTAGTGGACGCCGGCCTCACGCATCTCACGGCGGAGCTGGGTGTCGTCCGCGACGTTGATGCCCTTGTAGTCGACGAGGACGCCGGAGACCGAACCTTCGATCTTCGCCTTCAGTTCCTCCACAACCTTCTGTTTTTCCAGTAAGATCTTGTTGCTGGGCAAATCGATTCACCTCCACAGAATTGGTATGTGATCCGAAAAGCTTTCAGATAAACGAAAAGCCTCCCCGCACCAAGAGACACGGAAAGGCAGAAATATCGCTATTTCGCTTTCTTCCTCGGCAAGCGGAAGGCTGTCCCTTCCATTATACCGGCGCGGCCGGAACTTGCTGTCTTTGGATCACAGCTTTTATAGTATAGCACAGGGGACGTGATTTGTCAACCCTTTTTTGGAATTATTTTTTTGATTATTTTTTGGGTGCTGCGCACGCTTTATTTCAGGCGGAGCAGCTGTGAACAGCTTCGGAAGTACGGGAACTGGGCGCCTGGGAAAGGGCTCTGCCCTCTCCACTCCCGCCAGCCCTTTAAAAAGGGCTGGACCCTAAACTTCTTATGCCAGCCGCCGTTCCCGCGGGACAGAGCCCAGCAGTCCAAACGCTTCGGCCCCGCTTATCCTCACCCTGCGGAAGAAAAACTTTCCATTCCGCACCAAATTCAATCATCGCGAAGCGATACCTTCACATGTCCCGAAGGGACATATATCACAGGCCCAAAGGGCCTATATCACAATGCGCAGCATTATATTACCCGCCCGCAGGGCGGATATCACTGGAACGAAAAAGCAGGGCGCGTAAGCGTCCTGCTTTTGGTTCCATCTTACACGCCGTACTTCGCGGTGGAGACTTTGACGCCAGGGCCCATGGTGGAGGCGACGACGCAGCTCTTGAAGTAAGCGCCCTTGGACGCAGCGGGTTTCGCCTTGACGATGGCGTCCATCAGGGTGTTGAAGTTCTCAGCGAGCTTCTCAGCGCCGAAGGAAACCTTGCCGATCGGGCAGTGGATAATGTTGGTCTTGTCCAGACGGTACTCGATCTTACCGGCCTTCGCTTCGGTGACAGCGCGGGCAACGTCGGGGGTGACGGTGCCGGCCTTGGGGGACGGCATCAGGCCGCGCGGCCCGAGGATCTTACCGAGACGGCCGACAACGCCCATCATGTCGGGGGTGGCGATGACGACGTCGAAGTCCATCCAGCCTTCCGACTGGATCTTCTGGACGTACTCTTCACCGGCGTAATCGGCGCCGGCGGCGAGAGCTTCGTCAACCTTGCCGCCCTTGCAGATCGCGAGGACGCGGACGGTTTTGCCCGTGCCGTTGGGCAGGATGACGGCGCCGCGGACCTGCTGGTCAGCGTGGCGGGAGTCGACACCCAGGCGGACATGGACTTCTACGGTTTCATCGAATTTAGCTTTGGCGATATTGACGACAGTGGCCAGCGCTTCATTGGAATCGTACTGCTGGGAAGCGTCGAAAGCCTTCACGCTGTCGTTATACTTCTTTCCGTGTTTCATTTTCGTTAATCCTCCCTAATAGTGGTAGATAGCGGAATCTTCCTCCCACACAGCGGGGGTTAGTCCACAACCTCGATACCCATGGAACGGCAGGTGCCGGCGACCATCGACATAGCGGCTTCCAGGGAAGCGGCGTTGAGGTCGGGCATCTTCTGCTCGGCGATCTTCTGGACCTGTTCCTTGGTGATCTTGCCGACCTTCGTCTTGTTCGGCGTACCGGAAGCGGTCTCGATGCCGACAGCCTTCTTGATCAGGACGGCAGCAGGCGGGGTCTTGGTGACAAAGGTGAAGGAACGGTCGGCGTAAACCGTGATGATAACGGGGATAATCATGCCGATATCATTTTTGGTGCGCTCGTTGAATTCCTTGGTGAAGGACATGATGTTGACGCCGTGCTGACCGAGCGCGGGGCCGACAGGGGGCGCGGGGGTTGCCTTACCCGCGGGGATCTGCAGCTTAATATAGCCTGTAACTTTCTGAGCCATTGATAAGCACCTCCAAAGTGATGTGGTAACTGGCGGAACCCGGAAGGTCCCTCCCACATTCAGACGGGGCGGTCCACCCATCTGAAAGGCCGCTTTTTAAGCGGATATCTTCTTTTTCATTAGTCTTCGGCCAGTTCGACCTCGCCCAGCTCCAAATCAGCCAGCGTGTCCCTGCCGAAGAAGGAGACGGAAACCTGTACCTGGCCCTTGTCGGGATCGACCTTGACGACCTTGCCGACAAAGCCTTCCAGCGGGCCATGGATGATCTTGACACTGTTTCCAGCCTCGTAGTTGACCTGAACGGATTTCACTTCCACGCCAAGCGCTTCGACTTCCTTTTCCGTCAGTGGGATCGGTTCAGTCGTAGAGCCGACGAAACCGGTGACGCCGCGGATGTTGCGGACAAAATACCAGGATTCAGGGGTAATGATCATCTTAACCAGGACGTAGCCGGGGAAGATTTTCCTCTCCACCTCGCGCTTTTTATCGGCGGTGACTTCCATAACCGTTTCGGTGGGTATTTTTACCTCAAAAATCCGGTCGCCGAAACCCTGGTTCTCGACGCCCTTTTCTATATTTTGTGCAACTTTGTTTTCATACCCGGAATAGGTGTGGACGACATACCATTTAGCCGAATCTGACATAACAGAAACCTCCGACAAAAAACTCCCCGGGAAGCCCCCGGGTGCGGGCTACGGCCGCTTTATCAGAATCCGAGGACCAGCCCCCGCAGGAACGCGAAGACCCAGTCGATGATCCAGATAAAGGCGCCGACGCTGACCATGACGGCAGCGACGACACAGGTATTGTTGAATACCTGCTTCCTGGTCGGCCAGACGATTTTTTTGATTTCGCTGCGAAGCTCTTTGGCGAAGCGGGAAACTTTCGCGATAAGCCCGTCCTTTTTCTTCTTCTCCGGCTTCTTTTTGGAAGCGGCGGAAGAAGCTTCGGCCTTATCGCCAGCTTTTTTCGTGGACTTTTCAGCCATGACTTTGCCCCTTTCGCTTACTTGCTCTCTTTATGAACCGTGTGTTTCTTGCAGAAGCGGCAGTACTTGTTCATCTCAAGTCTGTCGGGGTCATTCTTCTTGTTCTTCATGGTGTTGTAATTACGCTGTTTGCACTCCGTGCAGGCCAAGGTAATTTTCACTCTCATTGCTCGGCACCTCCTGTATATGCGGACTAATTTGCCTCCCTCAAAAAGGAAGAACGGTTTGTTCTTCAGAAAGCCGGTCCCCCACTGACAGGGCCGGGCCTTCCGCCGGAGCTTTCGCTCCCCCGGCAGGGAACCCGCCGGAATTTGCACAAAAAAATAAACCCTTTTAGAGGTGAAACCATTATACCACAGGGGGGACATCCCTGTCAAGGGGTTTGCCTTGCCCTTTATAGAAGACTTTCCATCTTTTTCCCCACAGGATTTGTTCATTCTGCGGTTTGGTTATTCTTTTCGGCAGCCGCGCCGGAACGCGGCAGGATCACGAAAAACGATTTTTGTCGTATGCACTATAAAAACGTACCGGGCGACCAATGAATGTTGGAAGACCGGCCTCCCACGGCCGGTCTCATGCGTTTGGAACGTGCCTCTCACGCCGCGTCGAACTGCGGGTCCAGGGCCCGCGAGGGTCCTGGTCCATTGGGGTGAAACTTGGTCCCATCCAAGGGGAACCCTTGGTCGCTGCCTTAAGGGCAGCGAAATAAACATTCAATACCACAAGAACAAAAATTAATTTCCATGGCAGCAGAATAAGCATGACAAAAGGCGTACCGCCCGGAGACGGTACGCCTTGCAGAAAGACAAATTAGTTGAGGATGGTCTTCTCGGTTTCCTTGTCGAACAGGTGGAGCGAGTTGAGGTCGAGGGCCATCTTGATGACGTCGCCGACGCGGGCG
>DVHA01000090.1 GCA_018712425.1 Candidatus Faecivivens stercoravium
CGTGAGACCGGCCGTGGGAGGCCGGTCTTCGGGAGGTGGACTGGACGCCCGGGACGTTTCCGTGCGCCTCCTCAGATGTGCATCCGTCTCGAAAGCTCCGCGAAAAAAGCCCGGGTCCGGAAGACAATCAGAGCCGCAATCACGAGAAACGCCGCCACCGTGCAGACAAACGCCGGGATCCGCACCTGGATTGCCCCGCAGACCATCAAAATAAACGGAATGAGGCTGTAAACCGACACAATCGTCAGGTGGATCAGGTATTCGCTCTCTTCCGCCTTTAAAACTTTCGCAAGGATCAGGTCAGCTACCATCGTCAGCGTGCAGCAGACCGGCAGCAGGTAGTTGACCGACCACCCCCGCCACCCGGTGCAGCCGTCCCAGATGATGCAGAGGATCGTGAGAAGCAGCAGTTCGCAGGTGAGGTTCTTAAAAATCCGGGTGCGGAAGGTGATCGCCACCGAAATGGTCAGCCAGCCGCAGAAAATCCCCCCGAGCGCCGACAAAATCCACAGGCTCCCCGGCGTAAACGCGAACTCCACCGCCAAACAGACCGCCGCCGAGACAATCGCCGCGAAATTGAGCACTTTTCGGAGCATCCCCCGGTCGTATTTGGGCGGCGGGGTTTTGGGGAAAGCCTCCCGCTCCGGTTCCGGCGTACCGGCCAACTCCCCCTGGCAGAGGGGGCAGCAGCGCTTGTCCCCGAAGACCTCGACCCCGCATTTTTTACATACCAGCATCCTTCTCCGCCCCTTCCTCCGGATAAAAGTCGTTGCAGTAGATTTCCACCGGGATCCCCGCCGCCGTCAGGGCGCGGAAAAAGTTCTTCTGGATCTCGGTGCCCTGGAATGCCGATGTAAACCCCAGTGAAAGCCGGTCCCCGCAGGAGAGGATGGTCAGCTGGAGTTTGAGGGTGCTGGCGAAAGCGGAAAACCGGTCGATATACCCCATCATCTCCGGCGGCATCACCGCCTTGCCGACGTTAGAGATGACGGCGGTTTCATTCCGCTCGGCCGAGAGCTTCGCCAGCTTCAGCACCAGGTTTTTAAACGGCAGCGGCGCCAGCTGGGCCGCAAGGTTATGCTCCAGCCCCGAGAGCTTGTTCATCCGGATTTCCAGCTTCTCCCGGGTCAGCTCTTCTTTAAACGCCCGGTCGATCTCCGAGACGACGTCGCCGAACTTGCCATTCCGGTCGTGGTAGTTGTAGGAGACGTCGATCATCCCGAAGAAGTTCCGCACCGTGTCCGACGGGAAGTAGGGCCGGAGGTTGACCGGCACCCCCAGCACCACCGGCCGCCGTTCGGCCGAGGCGGGCATCTCCTTCCGGAGGGCCTCGATAAAGACGGCGGTCAGGTAGACGGTCATCGTCGTCCCGAACGAGTGGGCGGCATCCAGCACCGCTTTTACCGGGGCGACCCCTTCGATAATCAGCAGGTCTTCCCGCCCGGCGCCCTGGCCGCGGATGTTCCATGCCCGGGGGCCGCCCTTTTTCCCCTTCTTCCCGTGCACCGGCTTATAGTACTTGCGGAAGGAATCGGAGGAACGGGCCGCCTCGGAGGCCTCCTCCGGCAGGACCGGCGGGGTCTCCCCGAAGCCGTCCGGGTGGGCGGCTAAGAGGTAGTAGTAGACAATTGTCTTCAGGAAGGCCACCGCGCCGGTGCCGTCGGTGAGGGCGTGGAACATCTCAAGGTTGATCCGTTCCTTAAACCAGCTCACCTCAAAGAGCAGTTCCCGGCTCCCCTCTTCCCAGAGCGGCCCGCAGACCGCCCGGGTTTCGGGCACGACCTTCGGCTTCTGGCCGGTCTCCTCAAAATAATACCAGAAGGCGCCGCTCTTCATAACGACGAGGTAAGCGGGGAATTTTTCGACCGCCTTATCCAGCGCCTGCTGGAGGAGTTCCGGCTGCACCATTTCTTTGAGGGTGCAGGAAAAGCGGAAGACGCTGGTATTGGTGCCCATATTGCTCGGCGGGAAAATCTTGGCGGCGTTGTCCAGGCGGGTCCAGGCCCTGGCCGCCGTTTTTTTATTCCTTGCCATCCGAATCCTCCTTCCCGCGGCGGAGAAACCCCCGCATGAGTTCACAAGCCCGCGCAAACTCCGGCGACTGGACACGGGAGATAAACCCGTGGAGCGCCTCTTCCATCCGGCAGACCTCTGCCCAGTTCCCGGCCTCCCGCAGCCGCCGGCCGTAGGCCTCCCCCTCGTCCCGCAGCGGGTCCAGCCCGGCGGTGATGACGAGGGTATCCGGCTGGCGGGAGAGGTTTTTCTCCAGAAGCGGGGCGGCGTAGGGGTCGTACCAGTCGTCCGGCGAGAGGTAAAGCTCCCAGTACTCGCAGAGCCGCTTGGCGGTGAGGATATACCCTTCCCCGTTCTCCCGGATAGACGGGAAGGGGGAGGTCTCGGGGGAATGGTCGTTGTAGGTAGCGGGGTAGAGGAGGACCTGCCGCCGGACCGAAAACAGCTCCCGGTCCCGTCCCATCAGCGACACCGCCGCCGCGAGGTTGCCGCCGGCCGAGTCCCCCATCAGGACGATGTCTTCAGGGCCGTAGCCGAAACTGCCGGATTCCGCGAAAATCTCCGCCGCCGCGGCGAAACAGTCCTCCAGCCCCACCGGGAACCGGTGTTCCGGCGCCAGCCCATACTCGACCGAGATGACCTTCGCCCCCAGCTCGTCGGCCAGTTTCGCGCAGACCCCGTGGTAGCTGTCGACCGACTCGGTCACCCAGCCGCCCCCGTGGAAAAAGAGGATGAGGCAGCCGCCGTCCTCCTTCCCGGGGGTGTAGAGCCTCGCCCGCACCTTCCGCCCGAACCGGGTCAGCTCCATATCGGTCATATGGTAGAGGGGGGCCGCCAGCGGCGCTTTCAGGTTCACCACCGCCCGCTGGAGCTTGTACACCCGCTCCATCCGCGGGATGTCCAGCACCCGGGAGGCGATGTGGTAGAGCTCGCGGGGCTTCGGCGGCTCCTCCACCGTCACCATCTCGATTTCCGGCATGGGGCCGTCTTTTTCTCTCTCGTCTGCCAATCTGTTTACCTCTTTCTGATTATTTTTTGGGTGCTGCGCACGCTTCGTTTCAGGTGCAGCAGCTGTGGATAGCTTTGGAAGTACGAAAAGTGAGTGCCTGGGAAAGGGCTCTGCCCTCTCCACTCCCGCGACCCCTTTAAAAAGGGGTCGATCCTAAACTTATGATGCCGAACGCCGTTCCCGCAAGGCAAAGCCCAGCAGTCAGAACGCTTCGGCCCCGCGGAAAACAAGAATAGATCATCCAACGCCGCACTTATATCTTATAATTCTATTTTACCATATGCCAAAAGAAAATTATCACCAGAATGTAAAGGAAAATGCTGTGCAAATTAAATAATCGAATTTTAACCTTCCCATTTTTTCCCTTGCCAACTATTCCGCCGGTAAAGTTCTTTGTCGATTGTGTTCATCACAACGAACTTTTTGAGGCTCCAAAGCGGCGCGATCAGCTCCTCCTTCAGCCCGTCGCCGGTGACCCGCTGGATGACCGTCTCCGGCGGGAGCAGTTCCAGCTGGTCGGCGACCGTTTCACAGTATTCCTCCATCTCCATCGTCTGAAACCCGCCCAACCGGTATTCCTCCGCTATCGGCGTCCCCTTCAGGACGTGGAGCAGGTGGATTTTGACCGAAAAAGGCTGCAAAGCTGCCACCGCCCGGGCGGTCTCCAGCATCATCCCCCGGTCCTCCCCCGGCAGCCCGTCGATCAGGTGGATACAGACCGGGATCCCCCGCTTCCGGAGCTTTTCGTACCCCTCGTAGAATTCGGCGGTGGTGTGGCCGCGGTTGATGTGGCGGGCGGTCGGGTCGTGAATCGTCTGAAGGCCCAGCTCGACCATCAGGTCGGTCCGGTGGGACAGCTCCTCCAGGTAATCGCAGACATCCTCCGGCAGCGCGTCCGCCCGGGTGGCAATGGCCAGCCCGACGACCCCCGGTTCCGAGAGCACCGCCTCATACTTGGCCTTCAGTTCCGGGAGGGGGGCGTAGGTATTGGTGTTCGCCTGGAAATAGGGGATGTAGCGCACCGCCTCCGGCCACTTATGGTGGAGGGTCTCCTGGACCTGGCGGTACTGGATAAGAAGGTCCTCCGGCGACTGCCGCCTGAAAGCGTAGGAGCAGTAGGTGCAGCCGCCCCTCCCCCTGGCCCCGTCGATGTTCGGGCAGGAGAACCCGGCGTCCAGCCCCACCTTGAAGACCTTGCCGCCGTATTTTTGCCGGAGGTAGTAGTCCCAGGTATAATACCGCTTATTTGAATCAGAATATGGAAACGGGTTCAAGTCCCGCTGGGTCGGTTTATAATTTGCCATTTTATAATATCTCCTTGATACGCAGAAAAACCATCCAAAATCCATCTCAAAACAGGCTTTCCAATTGTCGAAAAATATATTTTTAAAACCTGTTGCCCCCCGCCGGAAAGACTGTTATAATAGTACTATACAGGAAAAAAATGGGCTTGAAAAGGGGCATTTTGACAAAATTTTGCCGCTGTAAAACTTTTCTCCCCCTTTTTCCCGTCATATACATACAGATTTCGGATGGCCCTTTGGGGGACATCCTTTTATAAACAGACTTCGTATTGATGAAAACCCGCCCGGTGCGGGAAAAAGACTTCGTATTTAAGGAATGGTAAGTATGCAGCAGAAAAAGATTACGATCACCCATGTGGAAGAAGTTCCACTCAAGTCTTCCGGCGACAACTCCTGGATTGCCGGCCCCGACCGCTACCAAAACCGCCCCCCGGTGAAACGCCGCCGCAAACTCTCCCCCCGCTTTTTTGTCACCATCGCCTTGATGCTCTTAGCCCTCGGGACCGGGGCGCTGATCTATACCGTCAGTTCCCGGGACGCCGGGGCGTCGGAGGACAGCTCCCCCTCCAGCGGGGAATCCGGCGGCCCTTCGGGGAGCAGTGAAAGCGCCGCCGACCCCTCTGCCGGCGAGACATCGGCCATGGTCTCCGACGGGAGCGGGGAAAACAGCGAAACGGGCAGCAGCATGGCTTCCAGCGTAGAACCGGAAAGCGCCTTTGACCCCTACGCCGCCCCGGCCGGGTACGATTACGGCTCCCCGGTGCCGGAAAACACCGCCCAGGACACCAGCTGGTTTGAGGACGCGGTTTTTGTCGGCAATTCCCAGACCCAGGGCCTGCTCCTCTATGCCGGGATCCCGGCGGCCTCCTGCGCCGACGTCGGGCTGACGGTCGAGACGGCGGCGACCCTCCAGGAGTTCGACGACCCCGACGACCCGGCTGCTGAGGAAAAGCTGACCGCCTTGCAGTACCTGGAAAAGGCGGACTATAAGAAGGTTTACCTGCTCTTCGGCATCAACGAGCTGGGATGGCAGAGTGAAACCGCGTTTATCAACCAGTACACCACCCTGATCCAGGCAATCCAGTCTTCCCACCCCGATGCCCAGATCTACGTCCAGTCGATCCTGCCGGTCGGGGAAAAGGCGTCGCAGGACAAAAGCTACCTCACCAACGACCGGATTGCCGAGTTTAACGTCCGGCTGCAGGATATGGCGGAAGAGCTGCAGGTCTACTACCTCGATGTCGCCTCCGCCTTCCCCACCCCCCTCACCGACGAACTCAGCACCGACGGCATCCACCTGGTGCGGGAGGGCTGTGAGACCTGGGAGAGCTACATCCTCTCCCACTGTGTCTACCAGCCCGAAGGAGGCAGCGGGGAAACCGGCGCCTCTTCCGAAAGCCAGCCGCCGGTATCGGTGACTGCCGCCCCCACCCTGCCGAAAAATGACGGTTAAGGGGCAAAAAAACGATTTTATTTACAAAAATGGTTGCAGTTCCCCCACTTATATGGTATAATCTTTTTAAGATTAAGATTTTTTTACATCCAAAGGGGGAAAATCACGATGAAACTCAATTACGCAGCCGAATACCGCGCCGCCGCCCGGGAAGCCCTGCGGGGGAAATGGCCGATGGCGGTGCTGGTGGGTCTGGTCGCCAGCATTTTGACCGGTTTCCAGATCAACGAGCCCGCCTTCTCCGTCAACTTAAACCTGGAGACTGACGCAAACAGCCTTCCCTTTGCCGACCTCTTCTATGAGGCGGCAAACAACATCCCGTATGAGTTTTACTACCTCATCACCGCCTGGCTGGCGGTGATCGCCGTCCTGTCGGTCATCATCGGCATCATCTTCCTGATCCTCGGCGGACCGATTGCCACCGGCTACGCCCAGTACAACATGAAGCTTGTGAGCGGCGAGCCGGCAGGGTTTGCCGACCTCTTTTCCCAGTTTAAGCCGGCGCTGATCCTGCGGGCGTTCCTCGCAAACCTGATCCAGACGGTGATTGTCATGGCCGCGACCTTTATCGGGGCGCTACTGTTCGTCATCCCGGGGATCATCGCCGGGATTTACCTCGGCTACTCCTTTTCCATGACCTTCTACATCCTCGCCGACCACCCGGAGTATGGGCCCTGGCAGGCGGTCAAGGAATCTTTCCGGATGATGCAGGGGCATAAGTTCCGCTATTTCCGGCTGGAACTCTCCTTTATCGGCTGGGCGATCCTGGCGGCCTTTACCTGCGGGATCGGCTCCCTTTTCCTGGTCCCCTACCAGAACGCCGCCTATGCCATCTTCTACCTTGAACTGGCCGGGGATTATTTTGCCTTCCGCGCCGCGAACCCCGAGGTCCGCTACTGAGCTGCCGCGGCAAATTCCCCTTTTTGCGCCGGAAAAACGTTTTTTTCACCGTTACCCCCTTGTATAATTGCCGCGGATGGGGTATAATACTTTTATACTGCCTGGTTCGGGCAGGCAGAGCTGCATGAAGGAAGGATGAGACAGATGTACGATAAGACGATGACCTTTTCGGTCAATGACGATAAGGAACGGGAGATGCGGGAAACGCTGCTCACGGTTTACAACGCCCTGAAGGAAAAGGGGTATAACCCTGTCAGCCAGATCGTCGGTTATATCCTTTCCGAGGACCCCACTTATATCACGACCCACCACAACGCCCGCAGCCTGATCCGCCGGATTGACCGGGACGAGCTGCTCCAGGCGATGGTCAAAAATTACTTAAACGACTAAATTCGTTGGAAAAGGGAGGCGCAAGCCTTCCTTTTTTCTTTTGGAT
>DVHA01000091.1 GCA_018712425.1 Candidatus Faecivivens stercoravium
GAACTCTCGATCCAGGAGGACAAGGAACCTTCGGTCATCCTCCAAAATGTCCACCCGGCCGACACCCTCTATATGGGCGGCAAGACGGTCAACATCCAGGTGGCGTCCGAAAACGACCCGAAGATCCCTTCGCTGCTGCGGGCCCTCGCCCGCTACCCCGGCCCGGACGAGGCGCGGTTTTTCTTCGCCGACCGGCGGAAGCTCGCCCGCCCAAGAGGGATTACCGGGGTGATGGCGGAGGAGGAGCTGCTGCGGAAGCTGAGGGGGATCGCCGGGGCGGATAACGTTAAAGTTACGAATGAAAAATGATGGTATCGCTTCGCGATGATTTTATTTTTCTGATAAAGCCAAACTATCCGGAAGTATAGAAACAAAAAAACGGGACAATCGGCGCTGGCGTTAACGTCACGAAGGAACGGGCGGCGATCAAAAAAGTTTTACTCGATTTTTTTCAAAAAATCGCGGGAGTGGAGAGGGCAGAGCCCTTTCCCAGGCGCTCACTTTCCGTACTTCCGAAGCTGACCACGGCTGCCCCGCCTTTAACAAAGCGTGCGCAGCACCCAAAACATAATCTAAAAATATAATCAAACAGCTTGCAGAAAGGAAATCAGATTATGCGTCACATTACCTTAGCAGCCATCCAGATGTCCTGCTCCCCCCGGCGGGAAGAGAACATCGAAAAAGCGGTCGCCTTCGTGCGGGAGGCGGCGAAACAGGGCGGACAGGTGATCCTGCTGCCGGAACTGTTCGAGACCCAGTACTTCTGCCAGGAGCGGAACTACGAATATTACCGGCTGGCGACCCCCCTCTCGGAAAACCCGGCAGTGAGGGTCCTGCGGGAGGAGGCCAAGCGGCTCCGGGTGGTGCTGCCGGTCAGCTTCTTCGAGGCGGCGGGCCAGACGAATTTCAACTCGGTCGCGATGATCGACGCGGACGGCGAAATCCTCGGCCTCTACCGCAAGACCCACATCCCCGACGACCACTTCTACCAGGAAAAGTTCTACTTCACCCCCGGCGACACCGGCTTTAAAGTCTTCGACACCGCCTACGGCAAGGTCGGCTGCGGCATCTGCTGGGACCAGTGGTTCCCCGAGTCGGCGCGGGAGATGGCGCTTAAAGGCGCCGAAATGCTCCTCTACCCCACCGCCATCGGCAGCGAACCCATCCTGGGGGTGGATTCCGCCCCCCACTGGCGGCGGTGCATGCAGGGGCACGCGGCGGCGAACCTGATGCCGCTTATGGCCGCCAACCGGATCGGCGCCGAGTCGGTCTACCCCACCGCCGACAACCAGAACCAGTCCTCCACCCTCACCTTCTACGGCTCTTCGTTTATCGCCGACGAGACCGGCGCGATTGTCGAGGACGGGCCGCGGGATCAGGAGTGCGTCCTGCTCCACGAGTTTGACCTGGACGCCATCCGGGAGTTCCGTTTAAGCTGGGGCAGCTTCCGCGACCGGCGGCCGGAGATGTACCAGACCATCTCGGGGAAAATCCAGGCGGAGTGAGACCGGTCAGGCCGGAATACGGCAGTTGACGATCCCTTCTGATTCGGGTATAATAGAATGGGAAGGGAGATGAGCCTATGAACCAGCAGGAACGCATGGAAAAGATCAAAGAGCTTGGAAGGCGGAACAAAAAAAGCCCTGAGTTCCTAAAGCGCATGAAATACATCAAGGCCCATAACTTTACAGTCCGCACGACAGACGACCCGACCAAATATACGGTGATTGTGAGCCCGAGAGACAAAATATAATGTAGTAAAAAAGGGAGAGCCATCCGGCTCTCCTTTTTGCTGGCAAACGGTAAATTCCATGTAATCCCCCTTTGTCGAAAACGCTTAAAAACCCGATGATTTTGGCGCTCTTTTGCCCTCCTGACAAAATCTCGACGAAAATCGCAAAAAGTATTGATTTTTGGCGGAATTTGCGGTATTTTATAAGTAACTGTGTATGATGCGGGGGTGCGGCCTCCGCGCGCAGAATTCCCGAAAGGCTGTGATGATTGGGTTGGAACAGAAGCTCGCGCTGTATGGGTTCAACAACCTCACCAAGACGCTTAGCTTTAACATTTACGACGTCTGCTACGCCAAGACCGAGCGGGAGCAGACCGACTATATTGCTTATATCGACGAGCAGTATAACTCTGAACGGCTGACCAAGATCCTCTGCCGGGTCACCGAGATGATCGGGGCCAAAATCCTCAACATCTCCAAACAGGACTACTACCCCCAGGGCGCTTCGGTCAACATCCTGATCGCCGAAAAGGCGCTGACCGGCGTCGGGGTCGACCCCTCCTGCAACCAGGGGGCGCCGGTGCTGGAAGAGCTGGGAATCTCCCACGCGATAGAGGGGGACACCGTCCACGCCCATCTAGACAAGAGCCATGTCACCGTCCACACCTTCCCCGAACACCACCCCGACAACTCGGTCTCGACCTTCCGGGTGGATATCGACGTCTCCACCTGCGGGATGATTTCGCCGCTGTCGGTGCTGGATTTCCTGATCGGGTCGTTCGACTCGGATATCATCACCATCGACTACCGCGTCCGGGGCTTCACCCGGGACGTCCACGGCAAAAAGTACTTCATCGACCACGACATCACCTCGATCCAGGACTTTATCGACCCCCGGACCCTGACCCGCTACGACGCGATCGACGTCAACGTCTACCAGTCCAACATCTTCCACACAAAGCTGCTCATCAAGGACA
The DNA here is from genome assembly GCA_018712425.1 of Candidatus Faecivivens stercoravium. Taxonomy (GTDB): domain Bacteria; phylum Bacillota; class Clostridia; order Oscillospirales; family Ruminococcaceae; genus Faecivivens; species Faecivivens stercoravium. The sequence goes on from DVHA01000091.1 coordinate 2,710, forward strand.
TCCAGCTCCAGAACTACCTCTTTAACCAGGATGTCTACGAGCTGCCCCCCGCCAAACGGCTGGAGATCACCAACCTCCTGCGGCGGGAGATGATCGAAATCTACAGCGGGATGAACATTTACGGCTGACAGCGGGCTGCCGGCTGAATCTAAACATGGGGGATGGTATTGTGGCTAAACTGGATCAGAACCGGGTCCCGATTGTCGAGGCGCTTGCCCGCGTCCGGGATTCCGGTATGGTACATTTCGACGTCCCCGGCCATAAGGGCGGCCGGGGCAATAAACCGCTCCGGGATTTCCTCGGGGCGGACTGCATCCGCACCGATATGAACTCGATGAAGGCGCTGGACAACCTCTGCCACCCGGTCTCGGTTATCCGGGAGGCGGAAGAGCTTCTGGCCGACGCCTTCGGGGCGGCCCACGCCTTTTTGATGGTCGGGGGCGCCAGCTCCTGCGTCGAGGCGATGGTGATGAGCGTCTGCAAGGCGGGGGACAAGATCATCATGCCCCGCAACGTCCACCGGAGCGCCATCAACGCGCTGGTCATCTGCGGGGCAATCCCGGTCTATGTCGACCCGGGCGCGAACCAGCGGCTCGGCATCCCGCTGGGGATGTCGGTCGAGGACGTGGAAAAGGCGATCCTCGCCCACCCGGAAGCCAAGGCGGTGCTGGTCAATAACCCGACCTATTACGGCGTCTGCGCCGATTTAAAGGGCATCATCCAGCTGGCCCACGCCCACGGGATGAAGGTCCTCTGCGACGAGGCCCACGGCACCCACTTCTACTTCTCCGACCTCCTGCCCCCCGGCGGGATGCAGCTGGGGGCGGATATGGCGGCCTGTTCGGTCCACAAGACCGGCGGGAGCCTGACCCAGTCGGCGGTCCTCCTCTGCGGGGACGGGGTGCCGGCGGGGTATGTCCGGCAGGTCATCAACCTGACCCAGACAACCTCCGGCTCCTACCTGCTGATGGCCTCCCTCGATTTCGCCAGGCGGAACCTCGCCCTCCACGGGGCCGAGATGGTCCGTAAGACAATCGAGCGGGCGGAATACGCAAGGGAGGAGATCAACGCCCTCGGCGGCTACTACGCCTTCGGGCAGGAAATCGTCGACGGGAAGGCCTGCTGCGCCTTTGACACGACCAAACTCTCGGTCCACACCCGGGATATCGGCCTCGCCGGCGTCGAGGTCTACGACCTCCTGCGGGACGAGTACGACATCCAGCTGGAATTCGGGGATATCGGCAACTTCCTCGCTGTCGTGACGGCGGGCGACCGGGATTTGGAGATCGAACGGCTGATTTCCGCCCTCTCCGAGATTAAACGGCTCTACGGCGGCGACAGCGCCGGGCTTCTGGTCAACGAATACATCGTCCCCGACGTCGCGATGACCCCCCAGGCGGCCTTTTACAGCGAAAAGGTCTCCCTCCCCTTTGAGGAGAGCGAAGGGCGGGTCTCGACCGAGTCGGTCATGTGCTATCCCCCCGGTATCCCGATCCTCGCCCCCGGCGAGCGGATCACCCCCGAGGTGCTCCAGTATATCGGCTACGCCAAGGAAAAGGGCTGCTTTATGACCGGCACCGAGGATATGGAAATCAAACGGATCAATGTGGTAAAGGAGTGACGCCGGTGCAGGCAAAAGAATTGTGGTTTACCGAAAACTACTGCCCCGACGCCCGCTTTTCGATGCGGGTCGAGCGGCAGGTTTACAGCGCAAAGAGCCGGTTCCAGCAGATCGACGTCTACGACACCCCGGCCTTCGGGCGGGTGCTGGTGCTGGACGGCTGCCTGATGCTGACCGAGAAGGACGAGTTTATCTACCATGAGATGATCGTCCACCCGGCGATGGCGGTCAAGCCCGACATCAAGAGCGTCCTCGTCATCGGCGGCGGCGACGGTGGCTGCATCCGGGAGCTTTGCAAATACGATTCGATCGAAAAAATCGACCTTTGCGAAATCGACCGGGAGGTCATCAAGGTCTGCCGGGAATTCCTACCCCAGACGGCGCTCCGGATGGACGACATAAGGGCCGAGCTGCACATCGCCGACGGCCTTAAATTCGTAAGGCGGCAGAAAGAGGCCTACGACCTCATCATCGTCGACTCGACCGACCCCTTCGGGCCGGGGGAAGGGCTGTTCACCCGAGAGTTCTACGGCAACTGCCTTTCCGCCCTCACGGCGGACGGCATTCTCATCAATCAGCATGAAAGCCCCTACTACCCCGAGGACGCGCTGGCCTGCCAGCGGGCCCACCGGCAGCTGCACGCCGTCTTCGGCAAGGCGTTTGTCTACCAGGCCCATATCCCCACCTACCCCTCCGGCCACTGGCTGTTCGGGTTCGCCTCCAAGTCGGGGCGGGACCCGCGGGCCTTTGACGGGGAAGCCTGGGACGCGCTGGGGATTAAGACCCGGTATTACAACACCGATCTGCATAAGGGGAGCTTCGCGCTGCCGAATTATGTAAAGGAAATGCTGAAAAACGCGGAATCGATGGGATATTGACCCAATGATAGATGGCTGATGCCATATGATATCCGCCGGTGGCGGATGATATACGCCCTTCGGGCGCATGATATATGCCCGTGGGGCATATGAAGGTGTCCCTTCGGGACAAATTTAAAGACTTTCCGGAAACGCTTCTTCTTTTCCTTCACCGGCAGCTTTTCCGGAAAGCAAAAATTCTATCAGCGAAGCGTACCTTTATATTTCCCGCAGGGAAATATATCACAGCGCGCAGCGCTATATCATGTTGCAGCGCAACATATCTCATATCCTGCAAGGATATATATCATTAGATTGGAAAGGATTGATCCGATATGTCAAGAGCTTTAATCATCGGCGCCGGCGGCGTCGCCAGCGTCGCCATCCACAAATGCTGCCAGAACAGCGAGGTCTTCTCCGAAATCATGATCGCCTCCCGGACCAAGGCCCGTTGCGACGCCCTGAGGGCCGAGCTGGAAGGCAAGACCGCCACCAAGATCACCACCGCCCAGATCGACGCGATGGATGTCGAGGCGCTCTGCGCCCTCATCCGGGAATACAAGCCGGACGTCGTCATGAACATCGCCCTCCCCTACCAGGATCTGGCGATTATGGACGCCTGCCTGGAATGCGGGGTCAACTACATGGACACCGCCAACTACGAGCCGGAAGACACCGACGACCCCGAATGGCGGAAGGTCTACGAGGCCCGCTGCAAGGAAAAGGGCTTCTCCGCCTACTTCGACTACAGCTGGCAGTGGGCGTATATGGACAAGTTTAAGGAAAAGGGCCTGACCGCCCTGCTCGGCAGCGGCTTCGACCCCGGCGTCACCCAGGTCTTCTGCGCCTACGCCAAAAAGCACGAGTTCGACCGGATCGGCTCCATCGACATCCTCGACTGTAACGGCGGCGACCACGGCTACCCCTTCGCCACCAACTTCAACCCCGAGATCAACCTCCGGGAAGTCTCCGCCCCCGGCTCCTACTGGGAGGATGGCCACTGGGTCGAGATCCCGCCGATGAGCATCAAGCGGGAATATGACTTCCAAGAGGTCGGCCACAAGGACATGTACCTCCTCCACCATGAGGAGATCGAGTCGATCGCCAAAAACTTCCCGGAAGTCAAACGGATCCGCTTCTTCATGACCTTCGGCCAGTCCTACCTCGACCATATGCGCTGCCTCGAGGACGTCGGGATGCTCTCTACCTCCCCGGTCGAGTTTGAGGGCCACCAGATCGTCCCGATCCAGTTCCTCAAAAAGCTCCTCCCCGACCCCGCCACCCTCGGCCCCCGCACCAAGGGCAAGACCAACATCGGCTGCCTGATCACCGGCGAGAAGGACGGGAAACAGAAGACCATCTATATCTACAACGTCTGCGACCACGAGTCCTGCTACAAAGAGGTCGGTTCCCAGGCGGTCAGCTACACCACCGGCGTCCCGGCGATGATCGGCGGGATGATGCTCGTAACCGGAAAGTGGAACAAGCCCGGCGTCTATACCTGCGAGGAGTTCGACCCCGATCCCTATATGGAGGCGCTGAACAAGTGGGGGCTGCCGTGGCAGATCGAACGGAACCCCGAGCTGGTCGACTAAGCACCAGGTAATGAGATATGCTCCTGCGGAGCATATGATATAAGCCCCGGCGGGCCTTATGATATACCCCCTGCGGGGCCATGATATGCGCCCTGACGGGCGCATGAAGGTACCGCTTCGCTGATTAAATGGCTTTCCGGAAAGGCAGCACGCGACAGCTGCGCCGCCTCATTCCGGAAAGCTTTTTTAATCGACCTTCATACTGCCCGCCGGGCAGTATATCATATTCCCACAGGGAATCTATCATCTGCCGCAGGCAGATATCATATTGCAGCGCAATATATCATTTTCCAAGGAGGTTTTCCCATGTCCTACTCCCCCCAATCCCCCCTCACCCCCGAAGAACTCGCCCCCCTGCTCGCCACCCTCCCCTCCCCCTGCTACACCGTCGACCTCGACCGGCTGGAGGCAAACCTCGAACTCCTGGGTAACGTCCAGAAGGAGGCGGGGTGCAAGATCCTGCTGGCCCAGAAGGCCTTCTCTTTCCCGGAAGTTTATCCCCAGATTGCAAATCACCTCGCCGGGACGACCGCGTCGGGGCTTTATGAGGCGCGGCTGGGGTATGAAGAGATGCCCGGGAAGGAAGTCCACGTCTACAAGCCCGCCTACCTGCCGGGGGAGGTGGAGGAACTGACCCACATCGCCGGGCACATCCTATTCAACTCCTTCGCCCAGTGGGAAAAATACCGGGATGTCGTCCTTTCGGCTCCGGAAAAGCCCTCCTGCGGCCTCCGGGTCAACCCGGAGCATTCCACCCAGGAAGGCCACGCGATCTACGACCCCTGCGCCCCCGGCTCGCGGCTGGGCATCACGGCGGCAGAATTTAAGCCGGAGCTGCTCCATGGCATCGAAGGGCTCCATATGCACACCCTCTGCGAACAGGGGGCGGACGCGCTCGCCGAGACGCTGCCGGCCTTTGAGGAGAAGTTCGGGAAATACCTCCACGGGATGAAATGGTTAAACCTCGGCGGCGGCCACCACATCACCCGGCCGGACTACGACCGGGAGCTGCTGGTCCGGGAGGTCAGGCGGCTGCGGGAGACCTACGGGGTGGAGGTCTACCTGGAGCCGGGGGAAGCGGTGGCGCTGAACGCCGGCTACCTCAGCTGCCGGGTGCTGGACGTCGTCCGCAACGGCATCGACATCGCGATTGTCGACACCTCCGCCGCCTGCCACATGCCGGACGTGCTGGAAATGCCCTACCGGCCGAACATCATCGGTTCCGGCGAGCCGGGGGAAAAGGCCCACACCTACCGCCTCGGCGGGCCCACCTGCCTCGCCGGGGACATCATCGGGGACTACTCCTTTGACCGGGAGCTGCGGCCGGGCGACCAGCTGGTCTTTACCGATATGGCGATTTATTCCTTCTGCAAAAACAACACCTTCAATGGGATGCCGCTTCCCGCCCTCGGTACCGTCAGCCGGGAGGGCGGGGCAAAGGTTGTCAAGGCATTCGGTTATGAAAATTTTAAAGTTCGGCTTGGAAAAGGTTAAGGTAAGCGCTTCCGGAAGATCCAAAATCTTCTGCCTAACCCTTTCGGGAAAACACTGCAATCCTGCCCTTTCCGGTTGGAAAAAGGGGAATTCCGTATGCTTTTGCTGGCAGATTTGGCCAAAAAATGCAACTTGTCAGTTTGAATACCGTAAGATATGCAGGGATACAGATTGGCTTTTTTACTGAATCTTGCTTTTTATCCAAAAATAATAATTTTGTGGCTTTCAGCTTATTGACAAAAATCTGAAAATAGCTTACAATAGTACTGGGTTCGTGTTTGGAATACCATTTACTAACTGGGATTACGGTGCGAAGGAGCGTGTTATCATGAACCATAATGCAAAATTACTGGAATTGTCCCGTTCGATCAGCGGCCTGAACCGTGCCTGCTCGAATGAAATGCTCAAGGGTGAAGGGATTCACTTTGGCCAGCCGCCGATCTTCCACGCGCTGCTGGACCGCGATGAACAGAGCCAGTGCGACATTGCTGCCAATATCGGCGTCAGCCGCGCGTCGGTCGGTGTTTCGCTGCGGCGGATGGAAAAATCCGGCATTGTAAAACGGATGATTAATCAGAAGGACAGCCGCTACAACCTGGTTTCACTGACCGAAAAGGGGCTCGAAATGGCCCACCGTTCGGATGAGATCATGCTCAGCCTCTCGGACGCCAAGCTCAAAGGCTTTACCGAGGAGGAAAAAGAGACCCTCATCCATATGCTGGAACGGGTTGAAAAGAACCTCAAGGACCTCCACGCGGAGAACCTTCGGAAGGCCGGCAAGCTCGCCGCTTCCCCTGACCTGGATGAGGAAGAGTAAATTGCAGAAAGCGCTCTCGGGTGAGGGCGCTTTTTTGTTTTGGATTATGTTTTGGGTGCTGCGCACGCTTCATTTTAGGTAGAGCAGCCGTGGACAGCTTCGGAAATACGGAGACTGACCGCCTGGGAAGGGGCTCTGCCCCTTCCATTCCCGCAAACCCTTTAAAAAGGGTTTGATCCTAAACTTTTTATGCCGACCGCCATTCCCGCGAGACAATGCTCAGCAGTCAGAACGCTTCGGCCCCGCTTAAACGTAACAATCGGCGCTGGCGTGACCGTCACGAAGAAACGGGAGGCAGTCAAAAAAGTTTTACTCGATTTTTTTCCTTGGATTATAATATGAAGTGCAAGTAAGCAAATAAAGAGTGACCCATTGACAGCTCCTGTAAAATGGTAATTGAAGAGAAAACCAATCAGGAGGAACCGTCAATGG
>DVHA01000092.1 GCA_018712425.1 Candidatus Faecivivens stercoravium
GAGGCGGTGGCCGGGCAGGCCGGCAAGCTCCAGCATACCTCTAACCTTTACTACACGCTGCCCTGCGGGGAACTGGCCGAGACCCTCTGCAAACGCACCGGTTACGGGAAGGTTTTCTTCGGCAACTCGGGGGCGGAGGCGAACGAGGCGGCGATCAAGCTGGCCCGCAAGTATTCCTTCGACAAGTACGGGGCCGGGCGGGATAAGATCGTGACCCTTGTAAACTCCTTCCACGGGCGGACGGTTACGACGCTGGCGGCCACCGGGCAGGAAGTCTTCCACAACTTCTTCTTCCCGTTTACCGGCGGGTTTGCCTACGCGCCGGCGGGGGATACCCAGGCGCTGAAAGCGGCCTGCGGGGAAGATACCTGCGCCGTCATGCTGGAATTTGTCCAGGGGGAAGGGGGCGTCGTCCCGCTGGACAAAGGGTATGTGGAGGCGGTGGCCGCCTTCTGTAAGGAGCGGGATATCCTCTTGATCGCCGACGAGGTGCAGACCGGCATCGGGCGGACCGGGACGCTTTTAGCCTCCGAGCAGTACGGGGTGAAGCCGGATGTGACGACGCTGGCCAAAGGGCTGGGCGGCGGGCTGCCGGTCGGGGCCTGCCTCTGCACGAAGGAGCTGGAAGGGGTCATGGGGCCGTCGTCCCACGGGTCCACCTTCGGGGGGAACCCGGTCTGCTGCGCCGGGGCGAACGTCGTGCTCCGGAAGATGGACGAGGATTTCCTTAAAAGCGTCCGGGAAAAGGGCGAATGGGTGCGGAAAACCATTGCGGAGGCGGGGTATACCGTCACCGGGCTGGGGCTGATGATTGGCATCCTCCCGAAAACCGGGACCTCCGCCGAAGTCCGGGCGAAGGCCGAAAAGGAAGGGCTGCTGGTGCTGACCGCCAAAGAGCGGGTGCGGCTGCTGCCGCCGCTCACCATCGGGTGGGAGGAGCTGAAGATGGGCGTCAAAATTCTGCTGAAAGCCCTTGACGATTAAAAGGCAAAATGTTATACTTAATTTACAGTGGCTTGTGATTTTTATAAAAAAAGTATAAAACCGCTGGCTTTCGCCCGGAAGCCGGGCGGGTTGACAAAACGAAAGGATGGAATCCTGATGATGAAGCATCTTCTGAAAATGTCCGACCTCGACAAAGAGGAAATTATCGATATCTTAAACCTCGCCGACCAGCTCAAATACAACCAGAAGCACGGCATCCCCCACCACCTCTTGGAGGGGAAGACGCTGGGGATGATCTTCCAGAAGGCGTCGACCCGTACCCGCGTCTCCTTTGAGGCGGGGATGTACCAGCTGGGCGGCCTGGCCCTCTTCCTCTCCTCGCGGGACTTGCAGATGGGAAGAGGCGAGCCGGTGCAGGATACCGCCCGCGTCCTCTCCCGCTACTTAAACGGCATCATGATCCGCACCTTCGAGCAGAAGGAGGTCGAAGACCTCGCCGGGTACGGCACCATCCCGATCATCAACGGGCTGACCGACTATGCCCACCCCTGCCAGGTGCTGGCTGACCTGATGACCATCCGGGAGTATAAAGGGGCGTTCGACGGGCTGAAGCTCTGCTACATCGGCGACGGCAACAATATGGCAAACTCGCTGATCGTCGGGGCGCTGACCGTCGGGATGAAGGTGTCGGTCGCCTGCCCGGAAGGGTACCATCCGGCGGAAGACGTCCTCGAATTCGCGAAGAAATACGGCAATAAGTTTGAGCTCTCCGACAACGTCCTCGAGATGGCCGCGAACGCCGACGTCCTCGAAACCGACGTCTGGGCTTCGATGGGCCAGGAGCAGGAGGCGAAGGAACGCCGCCGGGCGTTTAAGGGCTTCCAGATCAACGACGAGGTGCTGGCTGCCGCGAGACCTGGCGCGATGGTCATGCACTGCCTGCCCGCCCACCGGGAAGAGGAGATCACCGCGAAGGTTTTAGAGGCCCACGCGGGCGAGATCTTCGACGAGGCCGAAAACCGGCTGCACGCCCAGAAGGCGGTTATGGTCCGGCTGATGGGGCCGGAAGACGTGATCTGATTTCAGAACCGTTCAAAAACAATCAGTGATTCCTCCGGATGCTGCTTCCCGTTTCGGGCAGCGGCCCGGAGGACGCCGTTTTTGTACTTAACGATTGGATATATCCCCACCCCATACGGGGGGGGGGTGTTTCCTCCGGTGTACGACAGCCGGGAGCGGGGTTTCCTTTTCAAGCCGCCTTCCGGCCGAAGCGGACCGTTGCGTCATCGGGGTATTTTTTAGGGGAGACGGCCTTTCCGGTCCGGCAGGCTGTTAAATTATCCCAATTGGAGGTACAATATGAAAAGGATGAAATTACGTTTCACTGCGCTGGCCCTGCTGGCCTGCTTTTCGCTCGGGCTGACGGCCTGCGGCGGGAACGGCGGGGGTTCCGGCAGCCAGACTTCTTCCGCGACAGAGGTTTCGACGGAAACTTCCGCGGCGGATGCTTCTGCCGGGGAGGCCGCTTCCGAAGAATCGTCGGAAGGCATGACGCTGGAGGACTATTTCAACTCGGAGGAGATGCAGGCGGTGCTCCAGGCCGTAATTGATTCCTACGGCGAACAGGGCGTCAAGGCGGAGATGTACGCCGAGGGGGACAACCTCATGTACAATTTTACGATGGAGGATGTGACCCTGACCGAAGAGGAGATTGCCACCTATTCGGAGACTTTGAAGGAGTCTACCGCCGCCAGCGCCGACCAGTACCGGCAGACCGCCAGCCAGGCGAAGGACGTCGTGACCAATGAAGAGGTCAACGTCGTCCTGACGTTTATGGATGCGGAGGGGAAGGTTATCTATTCCGAGACCTTCTCGTCGGCGGACGCGGTCTCCGCGGCGGAATAAGAGATTGCGGGATGTGATGGAATCCTGTGCGCAGGCCCTGCCGGAAACGGCGGGGTTTGTTTTTGCGCAATGGCAGCTTTATTGTGTTGTTCTCCGAACAATATAAACTTTCCAAGCGTCCAGTCAACGTCCCGAAGACCGTTCGCTTGACGAACGGTCTCACGCGTTTGGAGCGGGAGACACGGCCGCGTCGAACAGCGGGTCCAGGGCCCGCGAGGGTCCTGGTCCATTGGGGTGAAACTTGGTCCCATCCAAGGGGAACCCTTGGTCGCTGCCTTAAGGGCAGCGAAATAAACATTCAATGCTTCAAATATTATATTGTTCAGAAAACAACACAATAAAGCTGCCATTGCGCAAAAACAAACCCCGCCGTTTCCGGCAGGGCCTGCGCACAGGATTCCATCACATCCCGCA
>DVHA01000093.1 GCA_018712425.1 Candidatus Faecivivens stercoravium
CTGTTCCCGGATGATGGTGACGGGGTTGCCGCGGTTGGAGGAGTAGTATTTGTAGAGGATCTTGTCGTCCTCCGAAATCAGCACCACCTTGGTGGTGGTGGAGCCGCAGTCAATGCCGAGGTAGGCGTTGCCGGAGTAGCTTTCAATGTCCCGTTCCTCGACCGTCGCTTTGGCATGGCGTTCGGCGAATGCCTTGTAGTCCTCTTCATTTGCGAACAGCGGTTTTAAATAGTTGGTCGAGGTGACGCCGCCGGTCGCCTTGTCAATCCGGTCCAGCAGGTCGTCCATCGTCGTTTCATGGCAGGCCTCTTCCGCGTAAAACGCCGTGCCGATGGCGACTGAGAACTGCCCCAGTTCGGGGAAAAGCGCGTTTTCAGGCGTCAGCCGAAGCGTCTCGACAAACCGTTCCTGGAGCCCTCTGAAGAAGAAGAGCGGGCCGCCCAGGAAAGCAATCTTCCCTTTCAGCTCCCGCCCCTGGGCGAGGCCGGTGATCGTCTGGTCGACGACCGCCTGGAAGATGCTGGCAGCGAGGTCCTCTTTCCGGGCACCCTGGTTTAAGAGCGGCTGGATATCCGACTTGGCGAAGACCCCGCAGCGGGAGGCAATCGGATAAAGCTTTTCGTGCCCCGCGGAGAGGGTATCCAGTTCCCCCGGGGTGACGTCCAGAAGGGAGGCCATCTGGTCGATGAACGCGCCGGTGCCGCCGGCACAGGTGCCGTTCATCCGCTCCTCTACCCCGCCGGTCAGGAAGAGGATTTTTGCGTCCTCCCCGCCCAGCTCGATGATGACGTCGATATCCGGATCAAAGAACGGCACCGCTTTGCTGGTGGCGTAGACCTCCTGGATAAACTCAATGCCGGCGGCTTTGGAAAGGCCGAAGCCGGCCGATCCCGACAGGGCGACCCGGAACGGCCGGTCCCCGACCGTCTCTCTGGCTGCCCGAAGCAGTTCCCCCGTCTTCTGGCGGACCTGGGAAAAGTGACGTTCGTACCGTTTAAAGAGGATCTCCTTCCCCTCCATCACGACCACTTTAACAGTGGTAGAACCGATATCAATCCCGATGTTCAGACTCATTCTCTCTTATCCCCTTCGTCATAACCTGGCTGCAAAATCCCGTGGAGGATAATGTCAATGGCAGCCTGTAATCCCTTTTCCAATGTATCCAGTGCCATATCTATGGAAATCTGTTGTCGGAAGATCATATCCAGGTAGCGGGACTGGATGTTATCCGTAATCCCCATAATCAGTTCCAGCGCCAGTTCCTTATCGATTTCCGGGCGGACCGGGCTCCGGCTCAGGAACAGCCGCATGGCCACGCTGCCCTGTTCCCGGTAACGGCGGCGCTTTTCTGAAACAAACCCTTCCAAAACCTCACTGCGTCCGCTGGTGGCAATCTGGCTCAGGATATGGTAATGGTTTGGGTGGGCGGAATAAAAATCCGCCTGTTTGCGGAAAAAAGCAAACAGCTCGCCCGTGGTAATGACACGGTATGGCAGGTTCCCAAAAGAAAGCGCCTCCTCCAGATCCTGCAGGCACTGGTCGCAAACCGCCAGGAAGAGGTTTTCCTTGCTTTTAAAGTAATGGTATAAAAGCCCCTTGGAGATGCCGGCCGAAAGGCAGATCTGGTTGGTCGATGCGCCTTCATATCCGTGTTGGCCAAATTCCTTCAAGGCGGCGTCTATAATCTTCTGCCGGCTTACTTTGCTCTTGGTAATTTCAGAATGATGCTCCCGCTTTATAAGGGATTCGGTCATTGCTATTTCAGCCCTCTTTTCTGTCCCGTCAGAGGCAGCATAAAGGGGGACCTTTATGGCTGCCCGCAAATCCTATATCAGAATTTCGCCGGTATTTTTAAAATGTCGAACAATAAAACCGCCGGCGATTTGTGTACATTGTCTATTATAGCACAAATTGACCAGTTGGTCTATGCGCCTTTTTACAAAAACGGAGGGAAAGTTTGTCGAGAATTTTGTTTTTTGCGCGATAATTTCTTGAATGAACTGAAACAGCTGGAAATGGCCCCCAATGTGGGAAAAGCGGATTGCCAAAACGTAAAATTCGGCGCTGGCGTTAAAATGACAAAGAAACGTGCGAAGATCAGAAGTTTAGGGTCAAGCCCTTTTTAAAGGGCTTGCGGGAGTGGAGAGGGCAGAGCCCCTTCCCAAGCGCTCACTTTCCGTACTTCCGAAGCTGACCACAGCTTTGCTGCTTGAAACGAAGCGTGCGCAGCACCCAAAAATACTCAAAAAAGACTTTTTCGACAAACTAAAAGCCGGTCGAAAAGGCCGGCTTTCTGGATGGTATTGAAGATGGAATCGGGCTCTATCCCGGCTGTCGGAAGCGCCATCAATCGTTAATGATTTTGCCCCGGGCAGAAACACAGTTTACGTTCCCATCGGCTGTCACATTGCCCTGGACGTTGCCGCAGTTTACATTGCCGTCGGACGAGGTAACCGAGCCGCCTACATTGCCGCAGTGGATATCCCCCTCGGCACGGATGCTGGCGCCCACCGACCCGCAGGTGACATCCCCGTCCGCTGTAACCGAACCGCCGATAGCGCCTTCGCAGTGGACATTGCCGTCAGCCGTGACGCTCCCCCGGATCGGCCCGGCGGCATTGACCGTCCCGTCGGCTGTAACCGAACCGTAGATTTCCCTGCAGGTGACGTCCCCGTCAGCATTGACCGAACCTTTTACCGATCCGGAGACGGCGGCAGAGCCGTAAACGGTCAAATGATGGACCGGCGAATCGGGCCCAAGGGCAAGGCGGATGGGGGTTTCCGGCTTGACTTCTTCCCAGGAGACCATTTTATTGCCGATGAACTGGGCCACCCGGAGGGTATTGTCGTTTGGAAGGTCTTCCCGGATGCGGTTTTCACTGGCCCACCGGTCGGCCCGGTTCAGCATCTCCTTAAGGTTGCCGCCCAGTTTTTTCATCTGCCCGGAGATGTTGTCAGAGATGGCCCGCCCGAGGTTCTCCAGGTCGCTGAACCGGTATTCCCGGCTCCAGATGTATTCCGATTCATCCCGTCCGTCAAAATGCGGGATCTCTTCCTCCTCTTCCCCGGCATCCGTCCCTTCTCCGGCAGTTTCTTCCTCTGCCGGAGAAGCGGTGTCGATGTCCGCAACCTGTGCGGCTTCCGCCGGCGATTCTGCCCGCGGGGCGGCCGAAAGGTCGTCAAAGTAGAGGGCTTCCATCGTGACGCCGAAGAAGGTGGCGATCTGCGGGATCAGGGTGATATCCGGCATCGAACCGCCGGTCTCCCATTTGCTGACCGCCTGGACGGTGACACCGAGCCGGTCAGCCAGAGCTTCCTGGCCGATCCCCATCTTTTTGCGCAGCGCGCGGATATTTTCGTTTAAACGGATTTCTTTCATATTGATTCGTCCTTTCGTCCCGAGGTGGTGGTTGGATTTCCAGAGAAAGCTTTCTTGTCTTTAGCATAAACCAGCCCGGATAAAAAATCAATAAAAGATTGTTTGAGTGGCAAAAATCAACCGCCGGTTGATTTTGACTGTTTTACTTTCCTTTTGCCGGTCAAAAGGCAGCAAAGCCCCGTCGGATGGGCTTTCGCCGCCAATTCAACCATTGGTTGAATTTCTTTCCCCTCCTCCCAGGCAAAAGAAAAAACCGGCTTTGCTCTGCGTAAAACCGGTTTTGTATGGTTGGGATGGAAAGATTTGCCCCGTCTGCGGACGGGCCAGCAGCCGCCGTTTGCCGAAGGCAAACATGGGTTCATGACAGCCCACCGGACTGTCATTCATTGCCGCTCCCGTTCAAATCCTTCTCCGAAGCTTCCCTCTCAAATGAAAAGAAGCACTATGTTTTACCATAGTGCTTCTCGGTGGTTGGGATGGAAGGATTTGAACCCTCGGAATGACGGGGCCAGAACCCGCTGCCTTACCCCTTGGCTACATCCCAGTATTTGGTTTGATAAAGTCAGATGTTTGGGATCCCGGGGCCTCATTTTAAGAGACCCCGGAACACCACGCTTGGTTGGGATGGAAGGATTTGAACCCTCGGAATGACGGGGCCAGAACCCGCTGCCTTACCCCTTGGCTACATCCCAATGTGTTCGGAAAAACCGGAAGGCTTTTCCGCGGCCTTTTGGCCAAGTGGTTGGGCTAGATGGATTCGAACCATCGGAATGAAGGAGTCAAAGTCCTCTGCCTTACCTCTTGGCTATAGCCCAATGCAAAAGTGGGGTGGATAGTGGGATTCGAACCCACGGCCTTCAGAGCCACAATCTGACGCGCTAACCAACTGCGCTATACCCACCATATTTGGCGCGCCAAGAGGGACTCGAACCTTCGACCTACTGCTTAGAAGGCAGTTGCTCTATCCAGCTGAGCTATTGGCGCAATCGGGAAAACACATTGTGCTTTCATTTGGAGCGGGTGATGGGAATCGAACCCACGCGACCAGCTTGGAAGGCTGGGATTCTACCATTGAACTACACCCGCGCACCTGACTTATCAAGATCCATTGTTGTCAATCACGACGGCATTTATTATAACACATCGAAAAGCGTTTGTCAACACTTTTTTCTTTTTGTTTTTTCCGTCCGCCGCTCTCGTTCGGCAACGTATTAGATTATATCAGACAAGTCCCCTTTTGTCAATGGATTTCGAGAAAAAAATGGCAGAAAATTCCGATTTACACAATCTCTACAAAAATATTACACAATTATGCACTATTCCACCCGTTTTAAGCAAAACACCCCCGCTGCCGGTGTGGGCAGCGGGGGCAAATGGCACAGGGAAATTACTGCAGCTTATCGAAAAAGCCCTATAAAAGCAGTCCGGATGTCATCCTGTCGAAAAACTCGTTTTTCGACAGTTGCTTTACTGCATGGCTTCAATCGATTCGAGGATCTTCTGCATCCGGTCCTGGGCACGGGCCAGCTTGGCCTTTTCGTTGTTGACGACCTTTTCGGGCGCCTTGGAGACAAACTCGGTGTTACTAAGCTTGCGGGAGATCATGTCGATATCCTTCTGGCAGGCCTCCTGCTCCTTGTGGAGCCGCGCCAGCTCCTTCTCCTTGTCGATCAGCTCGCCCATCGGCAGGAAGAGCTTGGCCGACTCGGTGACGCCGATGGCGGCATTCTCAATCGAAACGCTCTCTCCCACCGTCACGTCGGAAGCTGAGCAGAGCCGTTCAAAGAACGCCTTGCCCTTTTCAAAGGTATCGGTGTAAGAGGTCTCAATATAGAGGTGGGCCTTGCGGGAAGGCGGGACGTTTTTCTCGGTGCGGATGTTCCGGACCGCTTTGATGGCGTTCATAATCCGCTCGAATTCCTCTTCCTCTTTGGCGAAGCAGAGGTTCTCATCATATACCGGATAGGACGCCAGCATGATCGTCTCGCAGTCGTTCGGGATCGCCTGCCAGATTTCCTCGGTGATAAACGGCATAAACGGGTGTAAGAGCCGCAGGATGCCGCTCATGACGAAGACCAGCACCTTCTGGGCGTTCAGGGAGGCCTCCCCGCCGGCGTTTAACCGGGATTTGGAGATCTCGATATACCAGTCGCAGAAGACGTCCCAGATAAAGTCGTAGACGTTCTGGGAGGCGACGCCCAGCTCATAGTGGTCGAGGTTGTCGTTTACCGTCTTGACCGTCTGGTTGTACTTGTTCAGCAGCCACTTGTCCTCCATCTCGAGGGTTTCCGGCAGCTCCGGCTTCTCGATTTCATCCGAAAGGTTCATCAGGATAAACCGGGAGGCGTTCCAGAGCTTGTTGGCGAAGTTGCGGGCGGCCTTGACCTTGTCATCCGAGTAGCGCATGTCGTTCCCGGGGCTGGTGCCGTTGGCCAGCATAAACCGCAGCGCGTCGGCGCCGTACTCGTCGATGACCTGCAGCGGGTCGATGCCGTTGCCGAGGGATTTACTCATCTTCCGCCCCTGGCTGTCCCGGACGAGGCCGTGGATAAAGATGTCCGAGAAGGGCTTCCTGCCGGTGTACTCCAGCCCGGAGAAGATCATCCGCGAGACCCAGAAGGTGATGATGTCGTAACCGGTGACCAGCGTGCTGGTGGGATAGAAATACTTGAGGTCCGGGGTTTCATCCGGCCAGCCGAGGGTCGAGAAAGGCCAGAGGGCCGAGCTGAACCAGGTGTCGAGGGTGTCGGGGTCCTGGCGCATCGGACGCCCGCACTTCGGGCAGACGGGGTTTTTGTCCAGCGTGACGACCGTCTCGCCGCAGTCGTCGCAGTAGAAGGCCGGGATCCGGTGGCCCCACCAGAGCTGGCGGGAGATGCACCAGTCGCGGATGTTCTCCATCCAGTGGAAGTAGTTCTTGTTAAACCGCTCGGGGATAAACCGGACGTCGCCGCTCCGGACCGCCTCGATCGCCGGGGCAGCCAGATCCTTCATCGCGACGAACCACTGGAGGGAGACCCGCGGCTCGACGGTGGTGTGGCAGCGCTGGCAGGTGCCGACCGAGTGGGTGTAGGGTTCCACCCGGACAAGGAAGCCCTGTTCTTCGAGGTCCTTCACAATCGCCTTCCGGGCTTCGTACCGGTCCATGCCGGCGTATTTCGGGTAGTCGTCAACAATGTGGGCGTCGTCGGTCATGACGTTGATCACCTCAAGGTTATGCCGCAGCCCCACCTCATAGTCGTTCGGGTCGTGGGCAGGGGTGATCTTGACGACGCCGGTGCCGAAGTCCTTTTCGACATACTCGTCGGCGATGACCGGGATTTCCCGCCCGACCAGCGGCAGGATGAGCGTCTTGCCGATCACGTCCTTATACCGCTCGTCCTCCGGGTTGACGGCGACGGCGGTATCGCCCAGCAGCGTCTCCGGACGGGTGGTGGCCAGCTCCAGATAGCCGGAGCCGTCCTTAAAGGGGTAGCGCAGGTGCCAGAAGGAACCGGGCTGGTCCTCATAGACCACCTCGACGTCGGAGATGGAGGTGAGGCAGTGGGGGCACCAGTTGATCATCCGCTTACCGCGGTAGATGAGGCCCTTTTTATAGAGGCGCATGAAGACTTCCTGCACCGCCTTGGAGCAGCCTTCGTCCATCGTAAACCGTTCCCGGGTCCAGTCGCAGGAGGAACCGAGCTTCCGCAGCTGCTTGACAATCCGCCCGCCGTACTGCTTTTTCCAGTCCCAGGCGCGCTCGAGGAAGCCGTCCCGCCCGACGTCGTCTTTGCTGAGCCCTTCTTCCCGCATCGCCTCGACGATCTTCGCTTCGGTCGCGATCGAGGCGTGGTCGGTGCCGGGGACCCAGAGGGTGCAGTAGCCCTGCATCCGCTTCCAGCGGATCAGGATGTCCTGCAAGGTGTTGTCCACCGCGTGGCCCATATGCAGCTGGCCGGTGATGTTGGGCGGCGGCATCACGATGGAATAGGGGGTCTTGTTTTCGTCGATCTGGGGGGTAAAGTACCCTTTTTCTTCCCAGTTCTGATAGATGCGGTCCTCAAATTCCTTGGGGTTGTACATCTTTTCCAGTTGTTTGCGCGGCATGAATCTCTTCCTTCCTTTTTTATATGGGTTTAGCCTTTCACAAGGCGGAATGGCGTAACGGTCACGGAATTTTTTCGTGTCACAATCAAAAAACGTACCGAGCGACCATGGGCTTCCGAAGACCGGCCTTCCACGGCCGGTCTCACGCGGTGGGTACGGGCATCCCACACCGCGTCGAACAGCGGGTCCAGGGCCCGCGAGGGTCCTGGTCCATCCAAGTGAAACTTGGTCCCATCCAAGGGGAACCCTTGGTCGCTGCCTTAAGGGCAGCGAAATAAACAGTCAATGACACAAAAATGATTCCGCGATAACACCCCGGCTTATTTCACCAGCATCCCCTCGACCTTTTCCTCGTCCGGCGTGATATAGAGGACGAAGTAGTGGTCGAAGATGACCATACCGGGTTTGGCGGCGGCGGGTTTGCGGACCTGCCGCGCCTCGATATACTGAACCGGCACCAACGCGGCGTTGCGGGCCCGGGAATTGTAGGCGGCAATCATCGCCGCCTCCTCGATCGTCCGGTCGGGGATGTCGTTCATCGGCGTCCCGCGGGCCTCGAGGATGACGTGGGAACCGGGGAACCCCTGGGTATGGAACCAGATGTCGTCCGGCCGGGCGGTTTTGAGGGTCAGCTTGTCGTTCTGCTTGTTGTTTCGCCCGCACCAGATGGTGTACCCGTCGGAGGAGCGGTATTGGAGCGGCGGCAGCGCCTTGACGAACTTGCTGTTTTTGGCGGTGTAGTGCTTTAAATACCCCTGTTCCGACAGCTCCTGCCGGATTTCCAAGAGTTCGCTCTCCCCCGCCGTCCGGGAGACGGCGTCGTAGACCGAGTCGATGTAGGCCTGCTCCTCCTTTGCCTCCTCGATAAACCCGGTCAGCAGCTTTTCGGCGGTCGCCGCCTTTCGGTATT
The DNA here is from genome assembly GCA_018712425.1 of Candidatus Faecivivens stercoravium. Taxonomy (GTDB): domain Bacteria; phylum Bacillota; class Clostridia; order Oscillospirales; family Ruminococcaceae; genus Faecivivens; species Faecivivens stercoravium. Next base: position 8,378 of record DVHA01000093.1, read on the forward strand.
CCTTATAGTACTTCTGGGCGTTCTGCACCGGCGTCAGGGCGGGGTCCAGGTAGATGGTCCGGGGGGCGCCGTCGTGGTAGAAGTCCTCGACCGTCACCTTCTTGTCCCCCTTCTGGATCATATAGAGGTAAGAGGACAGCAGGTCGCCCTGCTCTTTGAGGGTCTCCCGGTTGGCGCAGCTTTTCAGCTCCTCGGTTTGGAGGGCGATCTTGCGGGTCAGCCGGTCGCTGATGGTGGAGAGGAGCTTTAACAGGTCGCTGCTCCGCTGCTTCATCCGCTCCATCCGGCTCCGTTCGGAGTAAAAGGCGTCCAGCGTCTCGCTGGCCGTCGGATAAGCCCGGGGGGTGTAGAGGCTGCCGTACTGCCGGAGGGGGATGAAGGAAAATTCCTTCGGCCGCCCCGATTCTTCGCAGAGGACGGTGTACGCCCCGCCGCCGTCCAGCTCACCCTTAAGCTGTTCCAACCGGCCGAAGAGCTTCTGCCAGCCCGCCCCGTCCAGTTCCAGCTTGTTGACGTCCAGCTGCCCGAAAGCATCGTAGACAATTTCCCGCCCGAGGGTCGGGGAAATCCCTTCATAGGCGGACATGACCGCCTTGGCAAGGTCTGCTCCCTGGGCTGCGAGGATAGCCGCCTTCCCCTCCTCTTCGGAGGCGGAGAAGAGGTTTAACTTTCCCTGCCCCGGCGGCGCTTCGTAGACCACCCCCGGCAGGACGGTCCGCACCCGGCTCATCTCCGGGTCGACCCGCTTGATGGAATCCAGCACCTTCCCGTCGCCGCCGATGACGATGATGTTGGAATATCGGCCCATGATTTCAACCGCGACGGTGATGGTCACCGGGTCGCCCAGCTCGTTCCGGGTGTCGAAGTCGAGGTAGAGCACCCGGTCCATCCCCAGCTGCCGCACCGCCGTCAGCTTCGCCCCCGAAAGGTGCTTGCGCAGCAGCATACAGAACATCGGCGGGGATTTCGGGTTCTCGATCTCCAGGGCGGTAAAATGGATCCGGGGGGAATCGGCCCCGGCCGACATTAACAGCTTGCCCGACCAGCCGCGGGAACGCAGCAGCAGGCAGATTTCCTCCCGCGAAGGCTCGTAAATCCGGTCAATCCGGCTGCCCAGGGCCTTCTCTTCAATCTCGTTTTTGATTGTATGGAGAAACGCGCCGTCCAGCGCCATCAAAATCTCTCCTTTCCTGGAAAAACAAAACGCCCCCAAAGAGGTTTCCCCTCTCTGAAGGCGTCAAAACGCGATACCACTTCAGTTCACCGGGCCCTCGCGGCGCCCGGCCTTAGCCAGTACAACTTGATACTGTCCCGCTGTAACAGGCGGACCTGTCGCAGCCTCATGCGTTTCCGCTTCGGTGCGCCGCTCCGGGGCTACCTTCCCGATCCCGGCGCCCGCTTCCTTTTCAGCTCCCGGAAGCTCTCTTGTAAGGCCCGCCATGAACGGTACTCTCCCCTTCATCGCATTTACTTGTGATTAGTCTAGCACAAACCGATTGGATTTGTCAAGGGGTTTCGGGCGGAATTTGGATTATACCGCAAACGCGCGGTATATCCAGTCCTTACGCCTCTTCCTCGTCTGCCCGTTCCCAGTTGTGCCAGACGTTCTGGACGTCGTCATTCTCCTCGAGCTTCTCCAGCAACAGCCCCATCATCTTGATCTGGTCGGGGTCGGTCAGGGTAACGTAGTTGTTCGGGACCATCTGGACCTCAGCGGTATCAAAGGTATACCCCTTGCCCT
>DVHA01000008.1 GCA_018712425.1 Candidatus Faecivivens stercoravium
GGCTCAGGCAGTTTAAGGGGGAAGGAAACCTGGACAAAGAAAAGATTCTGGATGCCTTTAAACGTGGTTTTGAGGGGCGTCTCTTCCCGTTCCAGACGGTGGCCGAGAAGTTCCATCTGATCGACAGCCCGGCAAAGGCAGTTTATATCCCGCTGGAAGGCTGCAAGGCGGAGATTGAACAGCTCCGCCAGGGCCAGGTCAGCCGGGCCCTCTTCCGGAAGTCGCCCTCCTCGCGGAGGGTGTGGGTAGAAATGACACGCCCCCAGGGGTGCATTGTGCTTTGTGTGTGTCCCTTCCTGCGGGAAGGGACAGAAATCCTTTGCATTTTCCGTCCGGTCTGCTATAATAGGGAGGTAATGAAGTCCGCCAAAGGAGGAATTTCTCGATGGAAATAAATCGCCTCTCCCAAACCCAGTTAGAATCGCTTACGGGGCTCTCCCCGCTTCAAAAATACCGCCTCTTCCGGGAAACCTACCCGGAGTTTTGCTATGAAGGCTATTCCCTCGAAACGGCGGGGGATGCCCTTTCGATTACCTATCATTTCCGCGTGCCGGGGCTGGCGGCGTTTGCCCCCAGCTGGACGATCCCGCTGCCGGAAGGGGCGGACCTGGCAGACGGCGCGGTCCGGCGGCTGATCTTCTCGCTGGGGCTGGTGGAGCTGGTGAGCTACTGGAAGATTGCCTGTCCGCCGAAGGTGAAAATCCTCTGCGGGACCATCTCGGCCGAGCAGGCGGACTGGTGGAAAGAGCAGTATAAAGAGGGGCTCGGCGAGTTTTTCTACCGGAACGGCATCCCGGTCACCCCCGATTTCATGGAGATCGAGAGTGAAGGGGAAGACTTCACCGCCCCGGCGGCCGGGCGGGAGACCCTTTCCGGCTGTATCATCCCGGTCGGCGGCGGGAAGGACTCGATCGTCACCCTGACGCTGCTGTCGGGGATGAAAGAGGAAAGCTGTTGCTATGTGATGAACAGCCGCGGGGCGACCGAGCATTCGGCCGAGATTGCCGGATACCCGCCCGAGCGGCGGCTGAACATCCGCCGGACGCTGGCGCCCGAGATGCTGGCACTGAACAAGCAGGGGTACTTAAACGGGCACACCCCCTTTTCGGCGCTGGTCGCTTTCTCGGGGGTGCTGATGGCGGAGCTGTACGGGAAGGCGTACGTCGTCCTTTCCAACGAGTCGAGCGCCAATGAATCGACCGTCAAGGGGCTTTCGGTCAACCACCAGTATTCCAAGAGCTTCCAGTTCGAGGCCGATTTCGACCGGTATGTGAAAGGGTTTATCGGTTCCAGGGTGCAGTATTTCAGCCTGCTGCGGCCCTGGAGCGAGTTCCAGATTGCCGCCTATTTTGCGGGGCTTACCGCCTTCCACCCCTATTTCCGCAGCTGCAACGCCGGGTCGAAGACCGATTCCTGGTGCGGGAAGTGCGCGAAATGCCTCTTTGTGGCGCTGATTCTGACGCCGTTTTTGCCGGATGAGGCGGTTCATGGGATTTTCGGCCGGGAGATTCTCGAGGATACGGTGCTCATCCCGACCTTACAGGAGCTCTGCGGCGAGACCGACGAAAAGCCCTTTGAATGCGTCGGCAGCCGGGAGGAGATCGGCTGCGCGATGGCGATGGGCATCCGGGCGCGGGAAGCGGCGGGGAAGAAACTGCCGGCGCTGCTGGCGTATTTCAAAAGTTCGCCGGCCTACTCGGCCGCGGCGGCGGACGACAGCCGGTTTTTCCGGTATTACCAGGAAGAGAACCTGCTCCCGCCGGCATTTGACCGGATGATGCGGGAAGAGACCCGGAAGCTCCGGGAAAGATACTGTGGAGGGGAAGGATAAGATGGCGGAGATGCAAAACGGGGCGGAAAAGCTCCAAAAAGTGCTTGAGGCGCTGGACGGGAAGAAAATCCTCGTCCTGGGCTACGGCCGGGAAGGGAGAGAGACCGTCCGGCGGCTGCTTAAGTGGTGCAAAGGGGCGGAGATCACCGTCGCCGACTTGAAGGAGCAGGCGCTGCCGGAAGGGGTCGATGGCCTTTTCGGCGAAAAATATCAGGATACCCTTCGGGAATACGACGTCATCATCAAGTCGCCGGGGATTGTGCTCCTGGATAAGAGCCCCGAAGTGCTGGAAAAGGTCACCTCCCAGACGGAACTGTTCCTTTCGGCCTACCGGGACCAGGTGGTCGGCATCACCGGCACCAAAGGGAAGAGCACGACGTCCAGCCTCACCGCCCACATTCTGGAGAGCGTCTACCCGGACGCCCTCCTGATGGGGAACATCGGCATCCCGGCCTTCTCGATGGCCGAGAAGATGGGGGAAAAGACGATCGCGGTTTATGAGCTCTCCTGCCACCAGCTGGAGTACACCCGGGTTTCGCCCCATATCGCGGTGATTTTAAACCTCTTTGAGGAGCACCTCGACCACTACGGCACGAAAGAAGCCTATTTCGCCGCGAAACGGAACATCTATGCCCACCAGCGGCCAGAAGACCTTTATTTTTGCAATATTTTGCAGAAGGGCGACCTGCCGCGGCCGGTTTCCCGGATGGTGACGGTGGAGCAGGCGGAGCGGTCGGAAGCCGGGCTCTGGATTAAAGGGCGGGAAATCCGCTATGAGGGGCACACGCTGCCTCTGGAAGAGGGCTGCACCCTGCTGGAAGGGGAACATAACCTCTATAACATCGGCGTCGCCTATGGCCTCTGCCGGGCGTTTGGGGTGACGGATGAGCAGTTTCTGGCGGCGCTGGGCACCTTCTCGCCGCTCCCCCACCGGCTCCAGAAGGTCGGGACCTATGGCGGGGTTACCTACTACGACGACTCGATCTCGACCGCCTGCGAGACGGCGATCGGGGCGATGGAGGCACTGAAGGGGAAGGGAATCGGCAGCGTCCTGCTCGGCGGGATGGACCGGGGGATTGATTACGAGCCCCTCTGCGACTACCTGATGGGCTGCCCGGCCGACAACCCCCGGTATCTGATCTTTATGCCCGATTCGGGTGTCCGGGTCGGGAAGATGCTGCGGGAACGGGGGTTCGACCCCGGGCGGATGGTCCTGACGGGCGGCCTTCAAGAGGCGGTCGGGAAGGCAAAGGAACTGACGCCGGCGGGCAGCAT